>CAJWPV010000010.1 GCA_913045395.1 uncultured Verrucomicrobiota bacterium
AGCAGGCCAACCACTGCCAACCAAAACCAAAACTGATTGCGTCGTTTTATTGCCCCCTGGCCACCTTGCCACGCCCAATCCACCCTTGCAACCGCGCCAGGTCAGCGGCAGCTTTGGCGCGTGAGCCATCTGTTTTTTGTTGAACCATCCCGCTTGGCCAGGCGCCTGACCAAGGCGGCAGCGATTGCACTGCCGCTCGCCGCGTTGACAGCGCTTGGCCAAGCGGAAGATCTGCCGCCGCGCAGCGGGCGCTTCCCGGCATTGCTCAAACAACTCAAGGCCCACGTCGAACGGGTGGACCAGCAGGCCGATCAGCTCCGTGCGCCAGAATTCCCGACCGGCAAGGATTGGTTCAACTCCCCGCCGCTCACATTCGATAAGCAGCTCGCCGGCAAAATCACCGTGCTCGATTTCTGGACCTACTGCTGCATCAACTGCATCCACATTTTACCCGACCTCGCCGAGTTAGAGGTGCGTTACGCCGGTTTCCCAGTGGCGTTTGTCGGCGTGCACTCAGCCAAGTTTGACAATGAAAAAGTGTCCGAAAACATACGGGATGCCGTGCTGCGCTACGAAATCGCGCATCCGGTGATGAACGATGACGAGATGCACATGTGGCAGCGCATCGGCGTACGTAGCTGGCCATCTATGGCAGTCGTCGGACCAAAAGGTAACCTCATACTGATGGTCTCCGGCGAGGGCAACAAGGAGGTCATCGATGCTTGCATCACAGCCGCACTTACGTTTTATCCGAAAGACATTTTTCGCCACGAACCGGTCCCGATATCGCTTGAGAAGGCCAAGTCGCCCATCGACTCACCGCTGCGCTACCCGGGGAAACTAGCCATCGACACCGTGGGTGGACGTCTCTTCATCAGCGACTCGAACCACCACCGCATCGTCATTACAACCCTAGATGGAAAGTTCATCGACGTCATCGGCAGCGGCCGTATCGGTCTGACCGATGGCGGCTACGATGAGGCGCGGTTTTTTCGACTGCAGGGCCTTGCATATCACGAAGGCAGCCTGTACATCGCCGATGCCGAGAACCACGCGCTGCGTGTCGTCGATACGAAGGCCAGGCGCGTCACCACGCTTGCCGGCAACGGCACGCAGGGCCGCGACTACAACGGCGGCAAAAGCGGTCGCGAGCAATCGATCAGCACACCATGGGACGTGCTCGTCGAGAGCGGCCAGGTCTTCATCGCCATGGCCGGTACACACCAAATTTGGTCGTACGACCTGAAGAAAAAAATTGCCCAGAACTACAGCGGCAACGGCTCCGAGCAAAATCTCAATCGCACGGATCGCTTACTCGCTGCCTGGGCGCAACCGTCCGGCCTAGCCGTCGGCAACGGCGAATTGTTCGTTGCCGACAGCGAAAGCAGCACTGTGCGCGCGATCAACTTGGCGAGCGGCGCCACCCGCACCATTGCCGGAGGCGAGAATGACCAGCCGCGCAACCTGTTCGCGTTTGGAGACAAGGATGGTATCGGGGAAAAGGCACGCATGCAGCACGTCCTCGGCGTCCAGTGGTGGGAGAAGGAAAAGAAGGTCATCGTCGCAGACACATACAATCATCGGCTCAAACTGCTTGACCCGAAAACCGGCGAAGTCAAACGCTGGGTCGGCTCCGGCAAGCCCGGCCTCAGGGACGGCAAGGGGCTCGGTGCGCAACTCTCCGAGCCATCTGGCTTCGCTCTTGGACCGCAGGCTAGGCGACTGTTCGTCGCCGACACGAACAACCACTCGATCCGCGTCGTTGACCTTGGGTCGCTTCATGTGAGCACGCTCAAACTTAGCGGCGTGCCCAGAGCCAGCGAACCGGTCGCGCCGCGCAGCCTTCGCCTGGCCGACCTCCCCGGCACGCCAACGATTCGCACCGAGCCGCTGCGCTTGGCAAGGGGCAAAGACGGCACGCTGACACTCAGCCTTAAGTTGCCAACCGACTATCACCTCACCAAGGATGCCGGCAGCCGATGGCAAGTGATCGCGAGCGACAACTCACCTGTTGCCATCGACGAGGTCAAGGCGGCCGGTGCGCTGAAAGAAAACACCATCTTCAACATTCCGGTTAAGTTGAAGAAAGGTGGCGGACAGGGCCTTGTCCGCATAGAGGCGATCGCCTATTTCTGCAAAGAAGATGGACCGTGCCAGGTTTCTGGCGTGCTATTCGAGGTGCCGGTTGAGCTTGGCCAAGCTGATACCAATCCACTCGAACTAAAGCACACCTTCAACAGCCAGGTCGTCCAGTTCGGTCTCCTGCCTGGCCAGGCACCTTGACCGGTTATGTTTTTCCTTTAACAGCATATTAGGTATATTATTATAATCGCGTCAGCGTTTGTAAAATTACCAAAAAATGAAGCATAAACAAAAAGCCCTTACACCTCTGTTTTGCAGCATCCCTGGTCTTCGACTTGCAACGCCGCCACTAGCGACAATAAGCCATCAGCAGCCAAGCTGCGTTGCCTCACTGCGGCCCTCTGTGATTAAAAGACTCCCCGCTTAGCCCAAGCGCAAAAAGGGCGTGCGCCGTTGCCGCGCTTTGCCTATGCTGCGCCGCACACCGTTTTTTTAGGGTGGCTCGTCCCCCTTCCGGTATTTTTTTAGCCAAAAAAACAAAACCATATCATGTCTCAAAAAGTAGGATTTGTCGGAGTCGGCCGTATGGGCGCCAACATGGCCCGCCGACTGAAGGATTGCGGATATGACGTCTCCGCCGTGTACGACATCCGCAGCGAAGCCGCCACGGAACTGGCCACCGAACTCGGCTCTGCCGCGGCCAATACGCTTGCGCAGGTCACCGAATTGTCGGATGTCATTATCACGGTCGTGATCGACGACGCCTCAATGCACACAATCTTTGCCAGCGAGGGAGACAGCCTCCTCACCGGCGCCGAGGGCCGTGTGTTTATCAACTGCGCCACGATCAGCCCGGCGGTGCACGTGGAGGTCGAGACTCTAGCCAAGGCCGCCGGCGCGGAGTCGCTCGAGGGCTGCATGGCCTCCAGCATCACCCAGGCGCGCGACGGCACGCTGTACCTGATGCTCGGCGGCGAAAAAGCCACCTACGACAAGGTCGAGGAGTTGCTCGGTAAATTGTCGGTCAACAAGCGCTACGTCGGCACCTCCGGCAAGGCGGCCCAGGTCAAGGCGCTGGTCAACATGGTGATGAATATCAACACCGCCGGGCTGGCCGAGGGACTGGGCCTGGCCGATGCGCTTGGCCTCGACCTCAACATGGTTATGGAGATTTTCTCCCAGACCGGCGCCAATTCCCGCGTGCTTGAGACCGATGGCGAGGACATGCGCGACCGTGACCACGAATGCTACTTCTCCGGCGCGCACGCCGCGAAGGATTCCGGTATCGCGCTGGCGCTTGGCCAAGAGAAAGGCCTCAACCTCCCGATGGCCGCCGCCTCCAAGGGGCAGTTCGACAAAATGATCGAGAAGGGTATCGGCGAATTGGACAAGTCCGGCGTCGCCGAGCTGACCTTCAAGGGTCGCACCGCCTGAACAGAGAACTCCGTTTCCCGAAAGGCGGCTAAACAATTGGCCGCCTTTTTTTGTTTTTCGCTTGCACAGGTAGCTGGGATTTGGTTTTTTCCACGGCCTTTGACAGGCCAAGTGCCCTAGGATGGCAATTTTGACCGGCTTTTTAGCAAGGATGGATAACAACCAGCACAACAGCAACGGACGATATTCGGCCAAGGGAATGGCCAAGCCGGTCAATTTCCTCTGCATCGCACCGAACGCGCAGGAGGTTTCCGTGATCGGTGATTTCAACGATTGGAACGGCGACGTGCACGCCATGAACCGGCAGTTTGACGGCTCATGGATCACGCAGATCGACCTGAACCACGGGCACCACCGCTACCAGTTCCTGATCGACGGCAGACCATCGCTCGATCCCAGCGCCAACGGCGTCGTCCGCAACGAGAAAAACCAGCGCGTCTCGCTCATTGCCGTCAGCTAATCCCATGTTTCAACCAAAAAGGGCGGCCATCACGCCGCCCTTTTTGCATCAAGATTTGCTGGGGAGGATTAGTTGTTCTCTGGATCCGGCGGCGGGGACTGCTCCTTGAGCCCGACCGACTCGGCAATATCCTTGAACTCGGTGTGCTCCACCGTGTTGAGGCACTTGCCGCGCTCGGTAAGCTTCTCGTTGATCTTGACGACCTTTTCCGTCATCTGATCGTGCGTGTCCTGAGTCCCCCCCGCGACGACAAAATTGTCGCCGGTGGTGACGCGCTTGTGGCCGTCGGAATCCATCCCAAGCCCCACCATTACTGATTTTTTTCTGTCACTGCCCCCCGGCACGCCGAAAAGGTAACGCCTGCGAAAGGCGGGTCAAGAGACAAAACTGAACATTCGTAGCCCGAACCGGACCGCGATTCTGCCTTTCTCCTCATTCGGATCGCCGATAAACTTGCCCAAGGGCAGATGAACATTGCCATCTCACAGATCAACACCACCGTTGGCGATTTCGACGGAAACTCCGACAAAATCGTCGATGCGTGGCGGCACGCAGACGAGGCCGGCGCGGAGCTGGTCGTGCTGCCGGAGCTGGCGCTATGCGGCTACCCGCCGCGCGACCTGTTAGCCAAGCCGACGTTTCTCCGGCAAAACCAGGTGGCACTCGATCGCCTGGCCAAGCGCGGCGGACGCGCTGTCGCCGTCGTGGGCTACGCCTCCGTCAACGAGACCAACTCCGGCCGCCCCGCCCGCAATTCCGCCGCCGTGCTCCGGGACGGCCAAGTGGCCGCCCTACGGCACAAGACACTGCTGCCGACCTACGACGTGTTCGACGAGGACCGCTACTTCGAGCCGGCGACCGACAACACGCCGGTGGAGATTCTAGGCAAAAAAATCGGCATTACTATTTGTGAGGATATCTGGAACGACGAGGTGTTCCTGAACGACCGCCGCTACGGCCGCAGCCCCACCGATGAACTCACCGGCGGCGGCGCGGAACTACTGCTCAACCTCTCTGCCTCGCCGTGGAACCTCGGCAAGGAGCACAGCCGCCATGTGCTGCTCTCGCAGCTCTCGACCAAGGCCGGTTGCCCGGTGGTTTACTGCAACCTCGTCGGCGGCAACGACGAACTGGTGTTCGATGGCGGTAGCCAATACTACAACGGCCACGGCGTACTCGGGGCCAGCGGCGCAATGTTCGCGGAGGATCTGCTGCTTGTGGACACGGAGACCATCGTGCCAAAGTCGAGCGACACCTCTGGCGACGACGAAAAGATTCACAAGGCGCTCTCGCTGGGTGTACGCGATTATCTGCACAAGTGCGGCTTTGCGTCAGCGGTTATCGGGCTGAGCGGCGGCGTCGACTCGGCAGTGACAGCGGCGGTCGCCGTCGATGCGCTTGGCGCGGAGAACGTCCGCGGTGTGGCCATGCCGTCGCAATACTCATCACAGGGTAGCCTCGAGGATGCCGAACACCTGGCCAACGCGCTGGGCATCCAGTACGATGTCGTGCCAATCGAACCGGTGTTTGAGCAACTCAAGTCACAACTCGGCGAAATCTTTGAGGGGCTCAACGAGGACACGACCGAGGAAAACATGCAGGCACGTATCCGCGGCAACATCCTCATGTCGATGTCCAACAAGTTCAGCTCGCTGCTGCTGACCACCGGCAACAAAAGTGAGTTGGCGGTCGGTTACTGCACGCTTTACGGCGACATGTGCGGCGGCCTAGCCGTGATCAGTGACCTGCCCAAGACCAAGGTTTACAGCCTGGCCAAGTGGATCAATCGCGACCGCGAAATCATCCCCGAGTCCACCCTCACCAAGCCGCCGTCCGCCGAGTTACGCCCCGGCCAGGTGGATCAGGATTCGCTGCCGCCGTACGACATACTCGACAACATCCTCGAGGCGTACGTGGTGGACGGACAGGACGCCGAGGCGATCATCGCCTCCGGCCACGACAAGGCAACGGTCGAGCGGATCATCCGTCTGATTAACCTAAATGAGTACAAACGCCGCCAGGCCGCACCCGGCATCAAGATTACCAGCAAGGCGTTCGGCGTCGGTCGCCGCATCCCGGTGGCCAAACGCTTCTCGTGAGTTGTTTATTAACCGCGAATAAATGTGAGAGGATGCGACTGAAGCAAACGCTTCGCCAAGCGGGCTGTGAATAGGTTCTTCTTGTTTTCCCTGAATGTGACGGCACGCTCACACGTTCCTTGCTGCGGCTTGGCCGAAACCGGGGCGCCACCGCCAATACCCATTTACCCTGAATGAGAAAAAAATTTTACCTTGGGGCCGCTTTGGCTGGCTCCGTAGGCTTCGCCTTGGCTGCCAATGAAGCGGCCGCAAGCCTAGCCAAGCCGCGCCCATCTATCACCGCCCTGCGCGTGGAACAGCCGCCAGTGATCGACGGTGTGCTCGATGATGGTGCCTGGCAAAAAGCCCCGGTCGCTGGCGACTTTGTACAGGAGGAACCCAGGGAAGGCGCGCCAATGACCGAGCGCACTGAGTTTCGTGTCCTCTACGATGCTCGTGCCCTTTACATCGGCATTTGGTGTTACGACTCCGAGCCGGAGAAAATCCTCGCCCGGAGCATGACTCGGGATGATTTCCCGAAGGAAGATGACTATATCTATATTGCCATCGATACTTTTCTGGATCGACGCAACGGCTATAATTTCACCATCAACCCAAACGGCTTACGTTATGACGCGTTAATCCACAACAACTCTCATTCCAGCAGCAATTGGGACGCGATCTGGGAATGCAAAAGCCAAATCAGTGACAAGGGTTGGTTCAGCGAAATCGCCATCCCCTTTGACTCGATCACTTTCAACCCCGGCAATTCCACCTGGGGCTTCAACATCTCCCGAACAATTCGTCGGAAAAACGAGCGTGGTCGTTGGCATAGTGAAGGGCGCCACCTCAGCACCTCGGCCATGGCAAACGCAGGTGAGATCCGTGGCCTGGAGGGGCTTGACAATATCACCAAGTGGGAAGTCCTCCCATACGGTATGGGCAAGTACCAGTACAACCATGACACCGACGACGGAAACACACTGGGTGACATTGGAGGCGACATTTCCTATCGCCTGGCGCCAAACCTAAACGCCAGCCTTTCAGTGAACACCGACTTTGCCGAGACGGAGGTCGACTACCGCCAACTCAACTTCACCCGCTTCTCCCTTCAGTATCCAGAGAAACGCGACTTTTTCCTCAAGGATTCGAGCGTTTTTAAGTTCGGTCCACCTTCCCGTCGCCGTTCGAGATCACAGTCCAGCACCCCGTTCTTTAGTCGACGCATTGGCCTTACTGATAGCGGACATCCTGTTCCCATCAATTTGGCCACCAAGATCACAGGACGGGTCGGCAAATATAACATCGGCATGATTGGAGCCATGATCGACGAACACGACGACATCGACAGCCAAAATATCTTTGTCACACGCATCTCTCGAGATGTGCTTGATCAATCGTCGGTTGGCATGATTAACACCATCGGTGATCCTAATTCCGACAAAAACACCTACATGATCGGGACGGACTTCAACTATCGCACGACCAAATTCCTCACCGACAAGACGCTTCGTGCCAGTGTGTATACCATGGCTAATTTTGACGACGACACCGATTGGAGCTACGCCCACGGCGCAGGTATCAGCTATCCGAATGATCTTATTGATGGAGGTGTGTCGTTTTATCAAGTCGACGAGGAATTCAAACCCAAGCTCGGCTACACCCGCCGAACCGGAATCCGGCGATTCGGATCATCCTTCTCCTATCGACCGAGGCCCGAAAACATCGAATGGTTGCGAAAATATCACCTGAGCTACAGGAATTCTATCTACACCACGCTCGACAATGACATTGAATCGCAGCGGCATAGTTTCTACTTACCATATCTGGATTTTGAATCCGGCCACGATGTCTACTTTTTAATCGAACAGGAATACGACAAGCCGGATCGCGACTTCGACGTCTCCGGCGGTGGCATCGTGCCGGCCGGTGAATATTGGATGACCAACTACGCTTTGGACTTCGACCTCAAGGATTCCGGCTTAATCACCGGCGGCTTCGGCTATGAGTTAGGCGACTGGTACCACGGCGAGAAACAAACCGCCTACTTCCGGCTTGGTTTTGATCCGGCCAAGTGGCTCAATACCAGCCTTAGTTACAGCATCAACCAATTTGAACTGCCTGACACTGAGTTCGATGCACAAATTGCCTCCGGGAACATTCGAATAAACTTCACTCCTGACATGGGATGGTCGCATCTCATCCAGTACGACAACGTCTCGGAATCCATCGGCTACAACACCCGTTTCTTCTGGGAATTTAAACCAGGCAAAAAGTTTTATGCCGTGATTCGCCAAAATTACGGCGACGAAGACCACTTATTCTCCCTGCGCGAGAGCGAATTTGCCATCAAGGCGTTGACCACATTCCGCTTCTGAACTTGGCTGATCACCAATAGCAAAAAACACTGATTGCCTGACCAATACCCCCCAGTAGCGGGATAAACCATTGACACAGAAAGCCGGTTTCGCTAACAAGACCACCCCTTGGCCACGCCAACGGAAAGACGCATTAAACTCTAAACTTCAAAGAAAAATGGCACTACGACTAGGCGATGAGGCTCCAAATTTTCAGGCGGAGACAACTGAAGGTAACATCGACTTCCACGAATGGATAGGCGACGGCTGGGCAATCCTGTTCTCCCACCCGGCGGACTACACGCCGGTCTGCACCACCGAGCTGGGCTACACAGCCAAGCTCAAGCCGGAGTTCGAAAAGCGCGGTGTCAAGGTCATCGCGATCAGCGTCGATCCGCTCGAGGATCATCACGGCTGGATCAGCGACATCAACGAGACGCAGAACACGACCGTGAACTTCCCAATCATCGCCGACCCGGACCGCGCCGTGGCCACCACGTACGACATGATCCACCCGAACGCCGCCGAAAAGTTCACCGTGCGCTCGGTGTTTGTCATCGACCCCAATAAAAAGATCCGCCTGACAATCACCTACCCACCGGCCACCGGCCGCAACTTCGACGAGATCCTGCGAGTGGTGGACGCCCTGCAACTGACCGACAACCATTCCGTGGCCACGCCGGTCAACTGGCAGGATGGTGACGACTGCATCGTCGTGCCGACCCTCTCCGACGAGGATGCCACGGCCAAGTTCCCGAAAGGCTTCACCACCATCAAGCCATATCTGCGCGTCACGCCGCAGCCGAATAAGTAACCTGTCTTTCGCCAAATGGGGGGCTGCCGGACGGCGGCTCCCTTTTTTTTTGTTTCCACAGCCAAGCGCACATGCAGCCAAGCAACATACAGGTCATCGGCGAGGAACTGGCCATCAAGTGGGACGATGGCGGGGAGTCGTTCGTGCGCTTAGCCAAGCTGCGAAAAGCCTGCCCCTGCGCCGGCTGCAAGGGCGAGACCGACGTGATGGGCAACGTTTACAAGGGCCCCGAGCGGCCGTACAGCCCCTCGTCGTTTCAGGTTCACTCGCTCGAGTTCGTCGGTGGCTACGCCGTCAAGCCGGTGTGGGAGGATGGCCACAGCACTGGCCTGTTTGCCTTCGACTACCTCCGTGCCGTCGCCGATTCCCCCGGCGACGAATAGCCACAAATGGTTTGTGGCCAAGTGCTTGGCTGACTAGCCTCGCTTATGCGCTTCGTGACCAATTGGCTGGGCTTTGCCCTGCTGGTTTACTGTTGTGCTGCCGCCCAGGCGCGCGTCTACCTTGGCAACGAGGTGCTCTCCATGCGCGGCTTTGGGACGCTGCGCGGCAAGCGCGTCGGCCTGCTCACCAACCCCTCCGGTGTTGACGGTCGTGGCCGCTCCATCATCGACATCCTCCACAAGTCGCCCAAGGTCAATCTCGTCGCGTTGTTCGGTGCAGAGCACGGCATCGATGGCCGAGTGCCGGCCGGGAAGGAGTTCCCCAACAGTACCCACCGCCACACCGGCCTGCCGATCTATTCGCTCTACGGACCCGGGCCCGTTCGCAAGCCGACGCCGGCGATGCTCAAAAAAATCGACTGTCTCGTCTACGACATTCAGGACACCGGCGCGCGATCGTATACGTTCATCAGCACAATGGGATTGTGCATGGAGGAATGCGGCAGGGCCGGCGTCGAGTTCGTCGTGCTCGACCGGCCGAACCCACTCGGGGGCCAGCGCGTCGAGGGACTCATCCTCAACCCCCGCTTCAAGTCGCTCGTGGGTCATTGGAAAATCCCCTATGTGTACGGCATGACCGCCGGCGAACTTGCCTACATGATCAGTGGTGAGGGTTGGATCAGGTATCGCCCCAAAATTTCCATCGTCAAGATGAAAGGCTGGACTCGCTCGATGCACTGGCGCGGCACAGGTCTTAAGTGGGTACCCACATCGCCAAACATCCCGCACGGCAACTCCCCGCTGCACTACGTCTCCACCGGCGTGCTCGGCGAACTCGGCGCAGGGAGCGGACTCAGTATAGGCATCGGCGAAGGGATGCCGTTCGAGTGCGTCGCCTCCACCTGGATGGATGCCACAGGCATGGCCCGCCACCTCAACAACCGCCGACTGCCGGGCGTGCGCTTCGAACCGCTTCGCTTCAAGAGTCGCCGAGTGAAAAACCGCACCTACTCCGGCGTCCGTATCAGGTTCACCAACCCCGCCACCACGCCGCTGATGGCAATCAACTACCATATCATCGATGCCGTGAAGGCGGTGGCCAAGCGCGACATCTTCGCTACCCGTGTCAAGAGCGGCCGCAGCTTCAACATGTTCGACAAAGTCAACGGCACCGACTCGATCCGCCGCGACTTGGCCACCGGCCGCTCAGGCGCAGCCATCGTCAAATCGTGGGCCGGGGACGAGGCCCGCTTCCGCCAACAACGCGCCAAATACCTCCTCTATCGTTGACGATTGGCCAAGTACTTGGCCAAATTTTTCTTTATTTTTTAAGACCGGTCTTTAGACTGCTGGCCTGTTTGAAAGGACGGGTCTGCCCCTTCCCTGACCTATTTTCCACACACTTTTTATGAGCAACTATTCGCAGGCCGCCTTTAAGTCTCAACAAGATCGCAACGCCCAACTGATTGCCGACTCGAAGTACATGCGCTCAAGCGTCACCTCGCAGGTGTTGCCGCTACAGATCGATGTGGGTGGCACCGACGCGCTCGACGACAAGCAGATCGCCACGTTGCAGGCGCTCGAGATCGAGGCGGCCCGCATCTCCATCTCCTCGTTGGCCTCGCTCGCCACTATCGGTGAACTTGACCACTTGGGCGGCGGCCTGGACTTGATCCCTAGCCTGATGCTCACGCTGGCGGCGACCGATTACCAGAAGGTCCAGTTCACAATCGAAAACGCGCACGCCAGCATTGGCTACTACTCGTCACTCGCCGCGCTTGGCTTTGTTGAGCGCGACTCGGTGGTGCACCAATTCCGGCGCGGACTCGACATTCCGGGCCATGTCTCTTGGGTGCCGGGTGGCACGCAACTCAATGGCGGCCGCCTCGGCGTGATGATCCCGGTTGCCGCTGGCCAAGCGATGGGGATGCGCGCCCGCGACCCGCAGTCGTGGGTCATCTGCCACTGCGGCGACGCCGGCTGGATTTCCGGCCAGGCGCTGAACGGCTTCAACGCAGCCGACATCGGCAACCTGCCGCTGACGTTTGTCATGCAGCGCAACGGAATCCAGTTGTCCGACTCGAACAAGAACGTGATGGACAAGGATCCGCGCCCGATCGTTGAGGCGATGGGCGTCGAGATCATCGAGATTAAGTCATTGTTTGAGGCCGCCGAAATGTTCAGGGCGTACAAGCAGGCACACAGCCACGCGATGGAGGGCCGTCCGACGATGATTTACCCGACTGGCTACGCCTCCGCCGACGGCGAAAAGGTGGACTTCAACTGGCTAGCCGAACGCTTCGGCATCGGCGACGAGGTCGAGGCCATCACAGGCAAAAATGGCGTCGCGATGGATCAGAAAATCTGGGTACCGGGCGCATTGATGAGCTACCGCGATGTCGTCCCGATGCTCGAGTGTGTGCTGTTGGTCAACAATCTGCCAGGCGGTGCCGGGCATCACGACGGCCATATGAAGGGCCGCGACGAAGCCGAGATTCTCGCCAACACGATGCTCACCCGCAACCCAGCGCAACAGGCTGCGTTTGACGACATCCACGCTGCCACCAGTGCAGAAGTAACCACCAACGCCCGGCCAGCCGCTGGCACTGAGAACCTCACGCTTTCTGTCGGACAACTGAAGGAAGTGAGCCTGCCGGAAGCCGGTAAAAAAACCAGTGCCCGTGCCGGATCAGAGGCTGCTTACCTCGCCGTGGCCAAAGCGCACCCAAATGATGTGTTCGTCGTGAGCTGCGACCTCAACCCATCGACCAAGCTCGGCAAAGCCTGCGCCAACATCCCGGCGCAAAACCAAATCGAGTTGAGCATCGAGGAGCAGGCCGCGCTGCTCATCGCTGACGGACTGGCCATGAGTTCCGACAGGCCGCAGGTGAATGTCGTGTCAACTTTCTCCGCGTTCTTCGAGGGCATCGCTCGCGAGGGGCTGGAGTTGTGGCGCTACCAGCGAAATCTCAATGGCGTCAACGAGGGCCTCAATGTCATCATGCACATGAGCCACGTCGGCGCCTGCACCGGCCGCGACCACTTCTCCGGCTGGAGCCTGGACTGGGTGACGCTCGCCATCGGTTACCTGCCGTACGTCGATCGTTTTTATGCCCCGGCCGACGCGCGCGGCGCATTCGTTGCCGTGCGCGATGCGTGTGCTCGCTACGGTTCGCATATCGTCGCCATCCCACGCGACAATCTGCTCGTGCTCTCCGACGAAAACGGCGACCCGCTTTTCAATGCCGACAGCGAATGGGAAGCCGTCACGCCGCTCCGCAAGAGCCACGGCGCAAAAGTCGGCATTCTCGCGCTCGGAGCCACCGCCAGCATCGCGCAACAGGCCGCCGTGGAACTCGGTGGCACAGCTGATGTTTATGTCGTGAACGGACTACCGCTGCCGGAAAAGTTCCTCGACGGAATCTTCGAGCAATACGACGGCGTCGTGACGGTAGAGGATGGCATTATTGGCACTCGCTGCACCGGTATTCGCGGGTTCGCTGGCCTCGTGCTTTCCTTCGCCAGCAACTCCGGCACGAGGACTGAGCACATCGGCATCGTCGATCCGCGCATCGCGCCATCCGAGGGTCACGACGAGGTGTGGGAACATTTCGGGCTGACCACCGGCGCAATCATTGATGCTGCCAAGTCGCTTGTCTGACTCCCACCAAGTTGCGGGGAATCACTCCACCAACCGGATTCGGTAGAAGCGGGCTTGGCCCAGCGGGACGTCGCTCTCGACCTTGGCCAGGGGCTGAGCCAAGTTGGCAGTGAACTCGGCCAGCTTGGCCCAGCCGTCACTCACGGTATCGGAAGACTCGACGCGGTAACGGCG
>CAJWPV010000011.1 GCA_913045395.1 uncultured Verrucomicrobiota bacterium
CGCGAAGCCCCATCGCCTTGGCCATGGTGTGCGTGAGTTCGCCCGCCTTGCTGCCGAGCGCGATGATTTCGCTTTCCAGCTTGTTGGTTACGACGTTGGCCAGCTTGGCATTCAGTGTCTTGAAAAACACCTTTCCGGGATAGGTCCAACCGCCACGCTTGGCCCGGGACACGCGCATGGCCTTGAAGCCGGCAGCGGAAAGGCAACGTTTTTCCTCGCCGGTAAGCTGCCACACCAGCCAATCGCCGGCCTCGACGAAGCGCTCGGCGGCAGCGTAAACCCTGGGCGCCTCCCGGACGGTCTCGAGCATTTTGGCAAAAAACCACTCGCTTGAGTATTTGCCGCCATAGGCGGTGATGAAATCCTCTTTCCGCCGCGAGCCAACCTTGTTGATTTGGTTGGCCTCCGGCTGGGCAGAGTGATGTTTCCACAATTTCACCCAGGCGTGAGAATTGTTGCGCCACTTTTTCAACGAGCAAAGCGGCGTGCCATCGGCAAGCGTCGGCAGCATTGTGCAACTGGTGAAATCGACTCCGATGCCAAGCACCTGTTCCGGTTTGGCCTTGGCTCGGCGCATCACTTGGGGCACAGCCTTGCGCAACACCTCGATGTAGTCGGCCGGGTCCTGCAGTGCCGTGAGGGGCTTGAGCCGCTTCTTGCTGCCGGGCAGCGACTCCTCGATCACGGCGCTTTTGTAATTATGATCGGCCCATGCCACTTCCTCGCCAGTGCAGGTATTCACCAGCAGCGCCCGGCCGGAGAGGGTCCCGAAATCAATGCCCAGCACGTAGTGCGCTATTTTGTTTCCGGATTTCACGGCGCGGATTCTGGCAAAACCGCTCTGCCGAGACAAGCGGTGAGCTTGGTCAAGCGCACTTGAAACTGGCCAAACGGGGGAGCGGCTGGTATTTCGGTCCGCACATGTTTGGCGAAATCAGGAACCAACAGGGGGAAAAGCTCGACTACACTGTACACTCGGGTGAGGCGCGTTCGGACTTCATTGTCATTATTGGCCATGGCGTGACCGGCAACAAGGACCGGCCGTTTGTCGTGGCACTGGCTGAGGGCCTTGGCGCCACCGGCATCCCGACGCTCCGCATGTCTTTCGCAGGCAACGGCGACTCTGAGGGGCAGTTTGCCGACTGCACCATTTCCAAGGAGACCGAGGACTTAGGCAGCGTCATCGACGTGGTGGGTGACCGAAAGATTTGTTACATCGGCCACAGCATGGGCGGAGCCGTGGGGGTCAAGCGGGCCAGCACCGATTCACGCATCAATGCGTTGGTGTCATTGGCCGGTATGGTGCAAACGGAGGAGTTTGCCCAGCGCGAGTTCGGCGAGGAGACGCCGGACGCCGGTTGCATGTGGGAGGAGGAAAGCTGCCCGCTCTCCAGCACCTACATGAACGACATGGCGGCGATTCATTCTGTCGCAGATCTCGGTGCGCAAATCAGCGTGCCGTGGCTGCTGGTGCACGGCACGGAGGACGACGTGGTGCCGATCGGCGACTCACGCGACATCATCGCCAAGGCCACGAACACGGCGGAGTTTTTCGAGATCGCCGGGGCCGACCACGTGTTCAGCGATGACGCGCTCCAAGTGATAGTCAACAAGGTGGTTGACTGGGTGAAAACCCAGGCAGACTGACCTTAAACTCTTACCTCCTCGGCGCCAACAGGGATGGGAGGGCAAATAGAACCGCGGCCAGGGCGGCTGTATAGGCGGCCGCGGATAGCCAACCGAAATCCTGTACCGGGGGGAAACTGATCCAGAGCAGCGACACCGAAAAACCGATCAGGATCAGGCTGGTGCAGAGGATAGCCGGCCCCTTGGCCTCGAGCGACTCGACCAGCGCTTTGGCTGGTTCAACGCCTTGCTTTTTCAGTTGAACCCAATGGGTCACGAGATGAACGGCGTCGTCGATGCTGATTCCCAGCACCAGCGCGGCGAGCATCACCGTGACCGAGTTCAGTGGCACCTCGAACGACGCTGCAAGGACCGCCAGCACCGCCAACGGCACCAAGCTGATGCCTAGGGAAACGGCGGCCAACTTTAATGAGTGCCACAGTACAGTCATGGCGGCCAGCATTGCGGTGATTGTGATAACCAAGCTTCCAAGTTGTGCAGCCACAATTTCCCGGTCTGCTTGGAGGATGGTATGTAAACCGGCCTTGGCAGAAACCGTGACGCCTTCCGGCATGGTGTCCTTCGCGAATTGCTCGACCGATTTCAGAAGGGAGACGAATTCCCCGCTTGGCAGATCAGTGGTGCGCAAAACGAGGTGGGCTTTTTGATTTGTCTCGTCGCACAGCGCCTGAAGAAACGGATAGTTCGTCGCCTTCAGCGCGAGGACAAACAGGTTGAGCGTCAAGGGATTGGACGGGAGCGAGAGTTCCCCCGACTCGTCACCCGTCCAGATGCCGTTCATCATCGCCATCAGCGATGCGTACGAATAGGTGCTACTGAACCGCACTTTTCCCTCAGCGAAATCCTGAACAGACTGCATCTTGCGCAGGAACTCCAGTTGGTTGATCCCGTTGGGCTTTCCGGTGTCGAAGTCCAACTGGACGATGTTGATGCCGCCCATCCGCGCATCCATCATTTCGGCCATCTTCCGTGTGGGACTGTCCGGGGAGAGAAACCGAACGGCCCGGATGTCCAAGTTCAGGTGGCCGGCGGCAAACAGTGCCGGGAGTAAAAGAGTCGTGCTGACGACAACGGCCGACCATCGCTTGGCCATGGCCGCTTGGCCAAGCTTATGAAATAAAGAGTCGATTTGTTGCTGCCTCAAGTCATTGCTGGCCAATCGTATGCCACTTGGCCACGCGCGGCAGCCCAAGCGCAGAAACGACAGCCCTGGCCCGAAATTCCACGCGAATATGACACCGATGCCGATCATCCCCGAGATCCCGAAATCCCGAACCTGCGACACCCCGCTTACGGCCAGCGACCCCAGCCCGATGGCGGTCGTGATCGCAGCGAACATGCTGGGCCGAAACACCACGCGCAGCATCGTGGCAAACCGTTCATCCATCGGGAGGGTAGCGTCTGTCTTGCGGAGGGCGATCAACTGGTGGGTGAGCATGGTCAGGTTGATCGCCCCGAGCAGCGGCAGAAGCAGCAGGTTGTACGGTGACAGCGAAAAACCAGCCAAGTTCAGCATCCCGGGCAGCATGGCCAACAGGGTCGCTTCGCTGAGCAACAGCAACACGAGGGAGGAGAACGAACGGAGTGTCAGGCCAATGATGAACAGGATGACCAGCGCCGTGCTGGGCAACACCAGCTTCAAGTCGAGGAAAAACGATTCACTGATTTCTTCTGCGATGAAAGGCAGGGAGATAGTTCGTATCCTGTAGTCCGGCGAGTCGAATGGCTTAAGCAGTTGTTTCATCTCATTGCGAAACGCCTGGCGCAGTGCCGGGGTGGAAAGGTCTCGTTTGTAGGTGGCAGTGATGAGGGTGATCCTGCCATCAGGTGAAACCATGATGTTTCGCACCAACGAATGCGTGACGGAGAATTGCCGGATCGTGGCTATTTGCTCCCCGCTCAGCGTCCCTACCGGAACGAACGGTTCCATCGAGAACGACAACCCCTTGCGCGCCGGTTTGACCGAGTGAGTCAGGCTTTTGACGTCGATCAGCCCCGGTTGTTGGGCAAGCGTATTGCTGATGGCGCGGATGTGGTCCAAGCCGGCTTGGGTGAACAGTCGATCGCTCTTCACGCTAATGACGACCACTGTGTCATTGTTGAGAAGCGACTGGATTCGATCGTAGGTTTCCAGATGCCGCGGGTCAGACTCGAGCAGTGTCAACGGATCGGTATCGATGCTGACCTGCGTTGTTTGCCAAATTAGCGGGATGGAACCCAGCAGGAACACAGCGAAGAGCCATCCAGGGAAACGCACGAAAGGATTCCGGGAGGCATTCATGCCGGGTGTGTTGCTCAGGTCACTTCAGCCACTTGGGTACACTTTCGCTGGCCCAAAGATGCCTTAGCGGTTGCCGTTTTCGCACGACCTCGGCCTGGCTGCCTTTCACCAGCACCTCGGCCGGGAAGGCTCGCGTGTTGTAGTTGGATGCCATCACGAAGCCGTAGGCGCCTGCACTGAGAAGCGCGAGGTGATCGCCTTCTCCCACTTTCGCCAGCATGCGGTTTTTGCAGAAGTAATCACTAGACTCACAGATTGGCCCAACGACATCGGATGAAATCTGGTTCTTTTTCAGATGGTCGCCGCTTTTTTGTGTCAAGGGCACGATCTCGTGGTAGCTGTCGTAAAGGGCAGGGCGGGCGAGGTCGTTCATCGCGGCATCGACGATCACAAAGTTCTTCACGCCGGTCTGTTTCACGTGTTCGACCTGTGTAACCAGGATGCCAGCATTGCCGGCGATGAAGCGGCCGGGCTCAATCAAGATTCGTAAGCCAAGTGGCTTAAGCAGTGGGACGAGCTTTGCGGCGTACTTGGCAGGGGTTAGCAAATTTCTTCGCTTGGGCGAGCGCCACCACTTGGCGTCACCACTTTCGAGAGCCGATTCGTAAGTGATGCCCACGCCGCCGCCGAGGCTGAAGAACTCGATGCCATGTTTTTCAGCCAAGCGCTTGGCCACCGGCGCGACTTTTCGCACGGCTTTTTCGAACGGGCCAGCCTCTGTGAGTTGCGAACCGATGTGCATCTGCACACCGCGAAGGTGGAGATTTTTCAGTTTGGCTGCCCGCTTGTACACGCCCTCGATTTCCTCGAAGACGATCCCAAATTTGTTTTCATAAGTGCCGGTGGTGATCTTGGCGTGTGTCTTGGCGTCCACGTTTGGATTCACCCGTATGGCAATCGGTGCTTTTTTCTTCAGTCGGCGGGCTATTTTGTTGATGCGAACCATTTCCGGCTCACTCTCGGTGGTGAATGCGTAAATGCCTTTCTTAAGTGCGAGTTCGATTTCCTTCTCCGTTTTGCCAACGCCGGCGAAAACGCATTTCGACGGGTTAGCACCGGCGGCGATGACGCGCTGGAGTTCGCCACCGCTGACAATGTCAAACCCGCTCCCGGCATTGGCCAATGTTCTCAGCACGCCAAGGTTGGAGTTGGCCTTTACCGCAAAATGAATCGAGTGATCCAGCGGTGACAGGGCATCGTCGAATTGCCGGAAATTTTTTGTCAGGGTTGCATGGGAGTAAATGTAAAGAGGCGAACCGTGTTTTTTGGCGAGTGACGCCACCGAGATATTTTCACAGTACAACTTCCCACGCTTGAAACAAAAGTCATGCATCGCGCCGCAGTATGCCAAAGCCCCCCAGCCGTTTGAAGGAAATCCTTTTCGAATTATTCCGCTTGGCCAATGGCGAGGCTGGCGATGTCGCCGATTGAATCGATAACAGTCAGCGGGCCGGCCGCTTGGCTAAGTTTCGATTCGTGTTCGCTGCCGTAGCCGGTGCGGACGAGGACGCTCAGTTTTACTCCGGCGTTCCAGCCGCACTCGACATCCGAAACCTTGTCGCCGACCATGTAGCTGGCGTCGAGGTCGATGCCGAACTCGTCGCGGGCGTCGTGCAGCATTTGCGGTGAGGGCTTGCGATTGCGGCTGGGCTGATCGGGTGCTTCCGGTGCGAAGTAGATTTTGCGGAAGGCAACGCCGAATTTGGCGAACTCCCCGGCGACGCGCTCGTTGACTGCGTGCATTTGCTCCTCGGTGTAGTAGCCGCGGCCGATGCCGGCTTGATTGGTAACGATGAACAAATCGAAGCCGACGTCAGTCAGGCGCCGAACAGCTTCGCCGGCGTCGGGGATCAGTTCGACCTTGTCCGGCTCGTAAAGGTAGCCGGTCTCGACGATGAGTGTCCCGTCGCGATCGAGAAAAATAGCGGGTTTGCCGTTGGGCATGCGGCTCAGAAACTAGCAAGAAGTTCCGTTAATGTCACGGTGGCGGTGCCGAGTATACCGATGATCACTCTAGCATCATCGCGGCCAAGCACGCTGTGAATCTGGACCTTGCTGTTGAGCGCGGTGATGTTGCTGGCGGCGTTGCCAGCATCTTCCGCCATGAAGACTCTCGCGCTTGAACTCGACGACCGGTATCGGGGCTTCGGGTGAAATGCGCGAGAGGTTGTCTCACAAAAACTGGTCGAACATCGCATCACCGGTGACGAGTACCGTCCGCTTGGCAGCGGTGTTCTGAATATTCCGGACGCGTTGTGACGAAAGTGTTTTTTGTTCAGCCATCAGCCTGTTTCAGCGGCTCTTCATCGAGAAAGCCGGTAAGCGGGCTGGTTGGGCTGGCAGTGCCAAGTTGTTGGCCAAGGCCGATTTCGTAGGCCGCGTGACCCGCTTCAACAGCCGCCTTGAAAGCAAGTCCCATGCGAGACGGATCGTCAGCAACGGCTATGGCAGTGTTGACCAGCACGGCGTCGGCACCCATTTCCATTGCCTCGGCGGCGTGGCTGGGTGAGCCAATGCCGGCATCGACGACCACCGGCACGGTGGCCTGCTCGATGATGATGCGGATCTGGTCGCGGGTCTCGAGGCCGCGGTTGGAACCGATCGGCGCGCCCAGCGGCATGACCGTGGCGGTGCCGACTTCCTGCAGGCGCTTGGCTAGCACCGGGTCGGCGTTGATGTACGGCAGCACGGTGAAGCCCTCGGCAACGAGCCGCTTGGCCGCTTCGAAGGTCTCTACCGGGTCCGGCAGCAGGTAGCGTGGATCGGGATGAATCTCGAGTTTCACCCACTTGGGCAGGCCGGCGGCGGCGGCGAGCTTGGCCAAGCGCACTGCCTCGTCGGCGTTCATCGCGCCGCTGGTGTTCGGCAGGATGAGATAGCGCCCGGGGTCGATGAACTCGAGGATGTTCGCGAACGGATCGTTGGTGCCGGAGAGGTCGGCGCGGCGAAGTGCCACGGTGACGACCTGCGTGCCGCTCGAGGCGAGCGCGTCGCGCATCACTGCAGGCGAGGAAAACTTACCCGTGCCCAGGAAGAGGCGCGAGTCGAACGTGCGATCGGCAATTGTCAGTGGCGAAGTCTCCAGCGACATCGAGGGGGAAAACTAGGTGAGCCAAGCACCGTTGTCGAGGCAACCGGTTACTCCGTTGGCTTTGGCTTCGTCGGGCGGGGGCGGGGGCCGAACAGGGCGGTGCCAATCCGAATGAGGGTGGAGCCTTCCTCGATCGCCACCTCGAAGTCGCCGCTCATGCCCATACTGAGATGTTGCAGCGGTGCGCCCAGTTTTTGTTGGCAGGCCTCCTTAAGCTCACGTAGTCGCTGAAATACCGGCCGCACCTTTTCCGGCTCGGGCGTCCACGGGGCAAGCGTCATCAGGCCGTGAATTTCCAGTCGCGGCAAGTCGTTGATCGGCTCGAGGATGTCGAGCAACTCGGCTGGCTTGAAGCCGTGCTTGGTGCCCTCGCCGGCGACGTTGACTTCCAGCAACACCGGCATGTCTTTGGCGGTGTTGTGGGCGTGTTTGTTGATTTCCTCGGCGATCGATAGCCGATCGACGCTATGGATCATGCTGAACAACCGCACCGCATCTCGGCATTTGTTGGACTGCAAATGACCGATGAGGTGCCACTCAATATTGCCCGGGCAGGTGGAGATTTTCAGCTTTGCCTCCTGGATTTTGCTTTCTCCGAAGACGCGGCAGCCGTGATAGGTCAACTCGCGCACGGCGTCTGCACTGTGGTTTTTAGAGATCGGCAGCAGCATGACTTCCGCCGGGTCACGTCCGGCAAGTTCACAGGCGGTATTGATCCGTTCGCGGATGACGTGCAATCGCTCGTCCAGTTCCATGTGGCGATTTAGCCACAGCAACCGGTGCGGCGGCAAGGTTGCTGCTGTTTCGCGCTTGCCTCGAGGTGCGCCCCGCTTGGCCAAGCGGGGCGGCGGCGGTTTAGCTGAACAGTTCGCCGTCGGCAAAGAAGCGCTTCAGCTCCGCCTGGCCGTTCTCGACTGAGTCGGAGGCGTGAACCACATTTTGCATTTTATCCTGGCCGAAGTCGCCACGGATTGTTCCTTTATCGGCAACGGTCGAGTCGGTCGGCCCGACCATTTCACGGATGTGGGCGATGGCATTCTCGCCTCGCAGCGCGATTGCCATCACCGGTGATGACTGCATAAAACCCTGTATTTCAGGGAAAAACGGCAGATCGGTCAGGTGCGCGTAGTGTTCTTGCAGTATCTCGTCCGACAAACGCATCATCTTCACGCCGTACACCTCGAAGCCGGCTTCCTCAAAGCGTTTCAACACCTCGCCGCATTTGCGGCCCTCCAGACAATCAGGTTTCAACAAAACCAATGACTCTTCCATAAGCGCGCGAATCATGGGGTCGAATCTCCGCGTGAAAAGCGAAAAGTCGCCCAGTTTCTATTTTTTATCCTGCTTGGCCAAGTTATCTGGGGGCCTCAAGTCATGTGGGCGCCGATGGCGTCGGTGTAAACGGCGTAGAGGCTCTGACTGGCGGTCATGAACAGCCGGTTGCGTTTGCGGCCGCCGAAGCAGACGTTCGAGCAAATCTCCGGCAGTAAAATCTGGCCGATGCGATCGCCGTTCGGGGCGAAGACGTGTACGCCGTCGTACCCAGCGCCAACCCAGCCCGCGCTGGCCCAGATATTGCCATCCACGTCGACACGAATGCCGTCCGCGTTGCCGGGGTTGTCGAAACCATCAAGCTTCATCGAGGCAAACTCTTTTCCGTTTTTCAGTTTCTCGCCATCAACATCCCACACCTTGATGTTTTTCCCGTCACCAGTGTCGGAGACATAAAGCTTGTCCAGGTCGGGCGAGAAGCAGAGGCCGTTTGGCTTAAAAATGTCGTCGGTCAACTTGGTGATTTTCCTGCTCTTGGCGTCGATGCGGTAGATGGCCTCCTTGAGGTGCAACGGGCCTTTGTTGCCTTCGTAATTCCACATGCTACCGTAGCCGGGATCGGTAAACCAGATCGAGTTGTCGCCGCGATGCACGACCGCGTCGTTCGGGGCGTTGAGCGGTTTGCCGTCGAACGTGGCCGCGAGCACGGTCTCGGTGCCGTCATACTCGTAGCGCACTACTCGGCGGTGCCCGTGCTGGCAGGAGATTTGCCGCCCCTGATAATCGAACGTGTTGCCGTTGCTATTGCCGCTGGGCTTGCGAAACACGCTCACGCGGTTGTCGTCCTCAACCCAGCGCATTTGCAGGTCATTCGGGATATCGCTGAAAACCAGGTACCGACCCACGCCGTTCCACGCACAGCCCTCGGTCCACAACGTATTGGGATTGGTGTAGAGCCGCCGGATGGGTGTGTTGCCGAGCTTGTATTTGTCGAATCGCGGATCCAGCGAGATGATGTCGGGATCGGGGTAGCGTGTCGGATTTTTTCCGGTCCAGTCACGAGCGCTGGCCGTGGCCAAGCTGGTGCCGAAAACGGCTGTGGTGGCGAGAAAACTCCTGCGATCGATCTGGGTCTTGTTCATTTAAATGAAGGTTAATCGGTGAACGCAGCATCGCTTGGCCAAGTGGTGGGAGCAAGAAAAAGCTCGCGCTTGGCTAAGCGATTTTGTTGGCTTGCCAACCTGATGGCTGTCGAATTCCCTACAATGTTTCGTGTGCATCAGAGGTTTGATGCCACGCCACCGGTGGATGTCGCCACGTCGGTTGCCGCTGGTTTTCCGGTGATTCACGGGCGGTTAAAACCGGGGATGCGGGTTGCTGTCGGCGTAGGGAGCCGCGGCATCTCGAACTTGTCCAAGGTTGTAGCCGCCGTAATCGGCGAGTTGAAAAGCGCCGGCACGGCCCCTTTCATCATTCCGGCGATGGGCAGCCACGGCGGGGCGACGCCGGAAGGGCAGGCCGGGTTGCTTGCCGACTACGGCGTGACCGAGGCGTCGATGGGCGTTCCGGTTCGCGCCTCGATGGAGGTCAAGTCGCTTGGCCAGGCGGACGACGGGCAGGACGTGCCATGGAGCTGCGAGGCGCTGGCGGCGGACGGGGTCGTTGTGATCAACCGCATCAAACCGCACACCGATTTTGCTGGGCCAATGGGTAGCGGGCTGACGAAGATGCTCGTCGTGGGCCTGGGCAAACACGCCGGCGCCTCGGCGTATCATGCCGCCGCGCTAAAGCTTGGCTACGAGGCGGCATTGACGCGCCTGGCCAAGGTGGTTTTTGAGCGGGCTCCGGTCCTCGGTGGCGTGGCTATTGTCGAGAACGCGATGCATGACTCGGCGCGCGTTGAGGTGCTTGCAGCCGACGTGATTTCCCAGCGCGAGCTGGAGCTGTGTGCCGAGGCGGCGACGATGATGCCCGCGCTGCCTTTTGACGAAATCGACCTGCTGATTGTCGATCAAATCGGCAAAAACATCAGCGGCACCGGCATGGACACCAACACGATCGGCCGCAGTGTGCACGGCTATCATCTTATGCCGGAGCACGCGGCCGCCAAACCGTTCATCTGGCGGATTTTCGTGCGTGGTCTGACGCCGGAGACACACGGCAACGCCATCGGCATCGGCTTGGCCGAGGCAACGACCAGGCGGCTAGTTGCCGAGGTGGATGCTGCCGCGCTGCGTACCAATGTGCTCACGTCGCGCGCCGTCCAGTGTGCCAAGTTACCGATGGATTTCGAGACCGATGCCGAGGCGATCCTCGCGATGCTGGCGTCGTTGCCCGATTCCGACCCGGCCAAGGCCCGGGTGGTGCGCATTCGTGACACGCTCTCGCTTGGCACGCTCGAGGTCTCCGCCGCGCTTGACGCCGAGGTGGCGGCGCACCCCGCAGTTGAGCCGCTTGGCCAAGTGGAGCCGATGCAGTTCGACGAGTCGGGTAACCTTGCTGAGTTGGCCCTGTAGAAAATAAACTCGCCTGGGGCTCTGCTTCGCTTCAAGAATGTGTCGGACGACTTGACGAGCTGCCCCAAGAAATCACCATGCCTGATACACCTCAAAATCCCATGAGCCGCCGCGATCTACTAAAGACGACCAGTGTTGCCACCGCTGGCCTGTTGGCTGCCAGCGCCACGACGCAGGCTAAGCCTAATAGGAAAAGTGGCAGTGATCCGTTCCGGTACTGCCTAAACATGAGCACGATCCGTGGGCAGGAATTGTCCGTCACCGGGGAGGTCGATATTGCCGGCAAGGCGGGCTACAACGCCATCGAGCCGTGGCTGGGCAAGCTCAATGACTACAAGAACAACGGTGGCTCGCTGAAGGATTTGCGCAAGCGCATCGAGGATCACGGGCTGACTGTCGAGAGTGCGATTGGCTTTGCGCGTTGGATTGTCGATGATGACGCGCAGCGAGCCAAGGGCCTCGAGGACGCCCGGCGTGACATGGATCTGCTCGCCCAACTCGGCGCCAAGCGCATCGCCGCGCCGCCGGCCGGTGCCCGCAGCACGGTTGACCCGATGGCGGCGGCCAAGCGGTATCGTAAACTACTTGAAATCGGCGACCAGATCGGTGTCGTGCCGCAGATCGAAATGTGGGGCGGCAACCCATCGATCGGCCGCGTGAGCACCGCTATTTACATCGCGATTGAGGCCGGCCACCCGAGCGCCTGTTTTTTGGGCGATGTTTATCACACCTACAAGGGCGGCTCTGATTTCGCCGGGCTGAAGATGCTCGGCCCGCAGGCGTTGCAGCATTTTCACTGGAACGATTATCCGGCCGACCCGCCGCTGGACAAAATCGGCGATCAGCACCGGGTGTTCCCCGGCGACGGCATCGCACCGATCGCCGACATCACGAGAGGCTTTTTGCAGGTCGGCGCGGCGCCGGTATTGTCACTTGAGTTGTTCAATCGCGAATACTGGGCGATGGACGCGCTCGAGGCCGCCAGGATTGGACTCGACAAAATGAAGGCCTCCGTCGCCCCGGCACTTTAGTGTTATACGATGGCTGTGTACGACGAACTCGCCGGCCGTTTGGTATTGATCACCGGCGGGGCCAACGGCATTGGCCGGGCGATGGTCGAGGCATTCCATGTGCAGGAAGCCGTGGTTTGCTTTTGTGACTTGGACGAGAAGGCCGGTGCGCGCCTGGCCAAGCGCCTGGGCGACCGGGCTGAATTTGCCAAGGTTAACCTCACCAGCGAGGCCGACATCAAGCGCTGGGTGGCACGTATAGCCAAGCGGCATGGCGACATTCACGTGCTCATCAACAACGCTGCGCGCGACCCGCGCATCGCCCTTGAGGACGTCACCGCGAAGGCGTGGGATGATCTTTTTGCCAGCAATATTCGAGCCTATTTTCTAGCCTG
>CAJWPV010000012.1 GCA_913045395.1 uncultured Verrucomicrobiota bacterium
GCAAGCCGCCTTCCGCTTGGCTACGATCAGTAGACGTCCCTGAGGTAGCGTTTTTCAGTCTGGAGCTGCTTGACCCATACCTCGGCGTCCTCGCGGGATTTGCCGCCCTCCTTCTCGGCAATGGAGATCAGCGCCTCATGAACGTCCTTGGCCATGCGCGAGACATCGCCGCAAACATAAAACACCGCGCCGTCGCTGAGCCATGAGTATAACTCGGCACTATGCTCAAGCATGAGGTGCTGCACGTACACCTTCTCCGCCTGGTCGCGTGAGAAGGCGAGGTCGATGCGCGAGAGCCTGCCCTCAGCAAGATAGCGATCCCACTCATCGCCATAAAGGTAGTCAGTCGCCCGGTGTTGGTCGCCGAAGAAGAGCCAGCTTTTGCCGGTCGCGCCAATCGCGGCGCGCTCCTCGACGAACGCCCGGAACGGCGCAATGCCGGTGCCGGGGCCAACCATGATGATTGGAGTGGCGCCCTCCTCCGGTAGCTTGAAGTTTTTATCGTGATGCAGGAACACCGGCATGGTGCCGCCCTCGTTCACGCGGTCGGCGATGTAGGTGGAACAGACGCCCTCGCGATCGCGGCCATGGCTGTGATAGCGCACCACAGCGACGGTCAGGTGTACCTCGCCGGGATGTGCCTTTGGACTCGAGGCGATGGAGTACAGGCGCGGCAGCAGTTTCCTGAGCGTGCCGCAAAAGCCCGACGCCGCCAACCCCGGCACGGGGAAGTCGGCGATCATGTCGATGACCCCCCGCCGCCTAAGGTAGTCGTCGAGCGCCGCCTTGTTCTCGGGATTGAGCAGCGTCTCTATTTTCTCCGACTGCGCGAAGGCGTTGTATTTCTTGAGGACATTCTTGGTGACGCCCGTGATGTTAAGGTCGGTCGCAAACACCTCGCCGAGCGGCTTGGTCGAGCCGCTCTTGAGTTCCACCGTTTCGCTGGCGTCAAAACCGCCCACCTCGATGATCTGCCCGACAACCTCGGGCGAATTGGTCGGCACAATGGCCAGCGAATCGCCCGGAAGATATTCTAACCCGGAACTGGCCAGGCACAACTCAAGATGGAGCGTCTCCTTGGCCGAGCCCTCCTTGTTGAGCAGCACGCGTCGCTTGAGCGTGGAGGGGAACGGATTTTTTTTGTCGTAAACCACGCCAGCGGAACGGTTCGTATTCTCGTCGGTCATTACAAACTAAACGGGATTCTGTGGTGAACAGCCCCGCGAAATCAAGTTCAACAGTGCGCTTAGCGAGGCGGCGGCTCAAACCGCCTCGAGTCGACTACTACGAATGCTCCGAGCGACTGCATCGGTGAACTCCATGTAGTGCACTCCATCGGCAAACGTCGTGTGTGTCACGCTGCGTTCACCCCGGATGGCAGCGACGAAATCAGACTCGACCTGCCACTCGCCTCGTTCCCCGTCGGCGATGGAAATTTCGGTGAGTTGGTCGTCTCCTTTGCGGCCGCCAAATAGCCGGTCGCTGGTCAGCCGCAGCGTCCCCTCGCTGCCGAACAGATAAATCGCGTCGTCCTGAAGCAACGCGGTGACGGCTGATTGCTGCAGATGCAGTTGCGCGCCGCACTCGAGGTTGGCGACGACATCGAGATGCTCCGGCACCACGACCGGTTGAGGCTCGCCGCTCTCATCAAGTCGCTGCCTAGTGAAGGTTTTCGCCCGAGCCATCACGTTTGTTGCGCGGCCCACCCAGCGCACGACGGCCTCGTAGTAGATGCCCATCGCCAGCGTGTTGTTGCCGCTCAGTTGGGTGTTCTGCCGCCAGTGCATCGGCGACTCGCCGTCGAGGAAATCGCCGCGAACGCGGCTCTCCACCGCAAGCAGTTGACCGAGGAAGCCTTCGGCGATGAACCGCTGAATGATCGCATCGGCAAACAGCGTGATCGGCGACGGCACGACCTGGGCAACCAGCCCAGGCTTGGCCAAGCTGGCGTCGAGCATGCACCTTGCCTCCGCGGCGTTCATCGCCATGCGCGCCTCGGTGAGCACGTGTTTGCCGACGCCGATTGCAGCCAGTGTCACCGGACAATGCAGATACGGCCAGGTGCCGATGACAATGGCGTTCGTGTCCGGATCGACGACCGCCTGCTTCCAGTGCCCGTATGTTTTCGGGATGCCGAAGCGCTTGGCCACGGCGGACGACGACGACTCACCACGGTTGGCCACGCCGACGATTTCCACCCCATTGATCGCCTGTAGCAGCGGAATGTGCTTGGTCGTTGTGTTGGCTCCCGCGCCGACAATCCCCACCCGCACGTCACTCATCGTCAGATCGGTAGTCGGTGTATTTGTTGTGGCCGGAACGGTTACTTTTTCTCGCTGGCATGCCGACGAAGGATCGCGATAATCGTGTCATCCCTTGCATAGTCGAGAGCGGTCCTGCCGTTTTTGTCCTTGTGCGCGATGTCCGCGCCCTTGCTGAGAAGCTGGCTGACCAGTTCGGGGCGCCGCGTTCGCACCGCCCAAAAGAGAGGCGTCTTATTGGAGTTGTCGGCAAGATTCGGGTTCGCGCCACGGGCGAGCAGGTGGGACACGACGGCGTGTTTCTGGCTGCGCACGGCCCACAGCAGCGGCGTCTTGCCGCTCTTGTCCTGTGAGTTGACCTTGATGTCGTTGGCTAGGTGGTATTTCACGGCATCGACGTCGCCGGCGCCGGCGCTGCGGAAGATATCTTTTTTGGGTGTCGTATCTTCCGGCTCCGGCTCGAGAGTCACAGCGGCCAGCGGCTTGGGAGCTGGATCAACGGCCGGCTCCGGCTTGAGCGTCACCGCCGCCACCGGCTTGGGAGGAGGAGCCAGCACAACCGATGATGGCTTCCCGTTCTCGGCGGGGAGCCCGGAGGTGGTGTCCTGTTCCGGGGCTTGAGAGCCACAGCCAGCTAAGCCAAGTACCAGCAGCAGATTCAGGCAAGAAAAGTGTTCTTTCATGAACCCCGTTTTTGCGGAGGTTGGCTTGTTCTGTCAAGGCCGGCTTGTTTTTTACGGCTTGGCCAGGCTGGAAAACCGGCGGGAAACACGTTTTTCTGTGACCTTGCAAAAGAGCAGAATTCCGCTACGATTCGCCGCCCCTTGGCCTATTCGGCCTCTTTCGGTTTACTGGAGAAACCGCACCAAAAGTTAGTCATGCCAATTGCAACACCGAAGCAGTACGCCGCGATACTGGACGCCGCCCAACAGGGCGACTACGCCTACCCGGCGGTCAACATCACCTCCATCACCACGATCAATGCCGCGCTCAAGGCGTTCGCTGACGCGAAGTCCGACGGCATCATCCAGATGTCCACCGGCGGCGGGCAGTTTGCCTCCGGCCTTAACAACAACGACCCCGTGCTCGGCTGCATTGTGCTCGCCGAGGCAGCCCACCGACTGGCCGAGCGGTATGACATTCTAATCGGCCTGCACACCGACCATTGCCAACCAGAGAAGGCGGCCGGCTTCCTCAAGCCGCTCATCCAGGAGACGGCTAGGCGCCGCGATAAAGGACAAGGCAACCTGTTCCAGAGCCACATGCTCGACGCCTCCATCCTGCCGCTTGAGGAGAACATGGCCATCTCGAAAGAGTACCTCGAGTTGTGCGCCTCCAACGAAATCATCCTCGAGGTCGAGGCCGGCGTCGTAGGCGGCGAGGAGGACGGTTCTGCCGGCACTGAGGACACTCCGGCGGAGAAACTTTACACCACCCCAGAAGACATGCTGACCGTGTACGAGAGCCTCAACGGCATTGGCCGCTACATGTTCGCCGCGACGTTTGGCAACGTGCACGGCGCTTACAAACCCGGCGCCGTCAAGCTGCGGCCAGACATCCTCAAGCAGGGCCAGGACGCTGTCATCGGCAAACACGGCGAAGCGGCGAAGTTCGACCTCGTCTTCCACGGCGGCAGCGGCTCCGCCAAGCATGAGATCAAGGAGACACTCGAGTACGGCGTGGTGAAAATGAACATCGACACTGACACGCAATACGCCTTCACTCGCCCGGTTGCGGATCACATGATGGCCAACTACGAGGGCGTATTGAAGATCGACGGCGAGGTCGGCAACAAGAAGGCTTACGATCCGCGCTCTTACCTCAAGAAAGCCGAGCAAGCCACGGCTGATCGCCTCATCGAGGCATGCAACGACCTCGAGAGCACCGGCAAGACCATCTTCGGCACAGTCTAAACCTCCCTAGCCAAGCGCTTGGCCAAATGCCTGGCTACTTGCCCATCGAGATGACGTCGCTCTCGCCGCCGGGCTCCACGGCCGCTTTCGACTTAGTCGCACGCCTGCGGGAGTCGGCCGGCTTGGCCGCATGCCCCCGGGCGATGTCTTCATCCCGCTCGGTCTCCTGAAATTTCACCGAGACAATCTTGCTGATACCGTGCTCCTGCATCGTCACCCCGTACAACGTGTCAGCCATGCTGATGGTGCGCTTGTTGTGCGTGATGATGAGAAACTGAGATTGATCGAGGAACCGCTTGAGCACACGGATGAAACGGTTGATGTTCGACTCGTCCAGCGGCGCGTCCAGTTCGTCCAGCAGGCAAAACGGGCTCGGGCTGACCTGATAAATTGAAAACAGCAGCGACACTGCAGTCATGGTCTGCTCGCCACCGGAGAGCAGAGTGATGCTCTGGAGTTTCTTGCCCGGGGGCCGTGCCACGATCTCGATGCCGCTGTTGAGCACGTCCTCCTCGTCCACCAGCACCAGGTCCGCCTTGCCGCCCTCAAAAACCTCGGTGAACAGTTCACGGAAGTTGGCACGAATCTTCTCGAAGGTCGCGCGGAACATCTCCGTGGTCTCGGTGTTGATCTGCTCGATGATCTCAAGCAACCGTTCCTTGGCCTTGACGAGGTCGTCGTGTTGGCGGGTCAAGTGCGCGTAGCGCTCCTCGATTTCCTTGTATTCCTCGATGGCGACCAGGTTCACCGGCCCCATTCGGTCGATTCGCTCCTGCAACTCGGCGACCTTTTCCCCAACCCGCTCCCAATCGGGCTCAAGTCCCTCGGCCTCACTGTCAGTGGCAACCTCCACTTTGAGGCTACCGGAATCGTCCTCGATCACCTTGAGGCACTCGGCCTCCACTTCCTGCAAAACAATCTGGTACTTCTCTTGAATCCGCTCGCAGAGATTCTCAGCCATCATGTTGTTCTGGGCCAGTTCCACCTCGAGTTTCGAGCGGCGTTCCTGCGAGGCGCTCAACTCCTCGCGCACGGAGCGCAGTGACACCTCGCGCTTCTCCACTTTTTGGTCGGCCTCGGCCTTTTGGGACAAAAGCCCGGTGATGATTTCGCTGGACTGTTCGCGTTCGCTGCGAACAGCCACTATGCGTTGTGTGGAGTCGGCGATGTCTTTTTCGGTCTGAGTCTTTTTATTCCCAGTCGCCTCGATGTCACTGCGGCGCTGGGCGACAAGTTGCTTGAGTTCCTCAATGCGGACGTTGAGCGGCTCGAGCTGTCTCCGGAACGACGCTAGTAACTGCTCCTCGGACGCCAGCCCGACCTTGACCTCGGTCAGCTCCGCATTGGCGACATCTCGTCTGCCGCGCAGCCCCTCGACGACTCCGCCCACTTCGCCGACGAGTGCATTGCTGCTCTTCTCCCTTTCCTCTAATGAAACCAACTCGGCGGCCAGCTGATCTCGCTTATCGCTGCCCTCTGATTCCTGCCCGGCGAGGCTATCCAGCTCAAACTTAACGGCCTCGATCTTCTGTGAGAGCACCCGCTGCGAATTCTCCAGCGCCTTCAGCTCGCCCTCACTCGACGCGATGGAAACCTCCTGCTGCCGCAGCTCGGCCTGTTCCTGCTGCAAGCCAGCCTGCAACGCGGTTTGCTCACCCTGCAGATCCCCTTTTTCGCGGCTGAGTTCGTCGACGTTTTTGACCAGTCCCTCAAGTTCCTTTCCAAGCCCGGCAATTTCGTTTTTCCGAGCAAGCAGCGAGGCAGACGCATTGCCGTTTCCGCGCCCTCCACTGAATACGCCGTGCCGCGAGAGCAGCTCGCCGGCACACGTTACAAAATCAAGATCGCAATGTTGCTCGCGGCCGCGCATGGCGGCGTCGAGATCGGGCACGATGACCAATCGGCCAAGCAGTCGGTCGAGCAGTGGCCGGAAGGCATCGTCGCATCCCACCTGGCCAAGCGCTGCCACGCCGCCAAATACTTCCAGCTTGGCCACGTCGATCGCCGACGGCGTGCCGCCGGAAACCAGATCGAGCGCAACGATGTCCGCGCGCCCTTTTTTGCCTTCGCTCAGCGACGTCAGGATCGACTTGGCATCGGCCGCCTGCCGGGTGATCACCAACTGTAGATGGCGTCCCAGCGCGGCCTCAACGGCGACGACGTGTTCCTCTGGCACGCGAATCTGGTCTGCCAACAAACCCATCGCGGCCTCGGACTCGCTGATGGCTGCCTGCGCCCCGGCGCTGACGCCCTCGTTGGAGGCCTGCAACTGCTGGAGCACGTTCAGTCGCGACCGTTTTCCGGCCTGAACCCTTAGCAATTCATCCAATTCGCCTGTGAGCTTGGCTAAGAGTCCCTGCAACTCAGCCAGGCGCTGCTGGCGCTCCTCGACGGTGCCACGGTGGCTTTGGGCGGTGGTCCTGCGGCTCTTGACATCGCTGGAAAATTGGCCAAGCCGCTCGCGCAATCTCGCCTCCTCCTCCTCGAGCTGGGTTTTCTCCGATGAAAGTTTCTCGAGCCGAACAGTGTTGCCGCGCTTCTGCAAATCGATCGAGTTGATCTCGTTGCGGACGCGGGTCAGTTCCTGAGCGACGCTGAATGACTCGGACTGCGCCTGACGCAGCGCCTCCTGTCGTTGGCCAAGCTCCTCCTCGAGGGCATCGCAAGTGGCCTGCTTTTCATCAACAGCACGTCGTTTGTCGCCGACGGTGTTGTCCGCGTTGCCAAGCTTACCCTCCAACTCGGCCAACTCCTGCTCGGCCTCGCTACGACGCTGTTCGGCCTGGGCGATGTCTTCGTGCGCCTTGGCCCCCTGCTCGTCCAATTCCTGGATCCGCTCGTGGCTAAACTGGATTCGACTCTCGAGCCGCTCGAGCTCGGCTTGCAGGTTGGCGCCTTTTTCCTGAGCGTCGTTCACCTGTTTCTCGATCACGCCGCGCTGCTGCCGCGCCTGGTCGATCGACGCCTCTTCACGCTCGATCGTGCCGGTGAAATCATCCGCCCGACCCTTGAACTTACTGATGGCCTGCTCGCATTGCCCAATGGTTTCCTGAAACTCCCCGAGCTGATGCCGGGCGAATTGGCTTTCCAGTCTCTGAAGTTCGTCCATGAACTCCTTGTAGCGCCTGGCTTTGCCGGCCTGACGCTGGAGCGAGCCGATCTGCCGCTTGACTTCACGGATGGTGTCGGACACGCGCAGCAGGTTTTGCTCGGTGTAGTCGAGCTTTCGCAGAGCCTCTTTTTTCTGCGTCTTGAACCGTGTGATTCCGGCCGCCTCCTCAAACACCATCCGCCGGTCATCCGGCTTGCTGGAGATGATCTGGGTGACGTTGCCCTGGGCCATGATGCCGTAACTGGCCCGCCCCATGCCGGTGCCCATGAAAAGTTGCTGAATATCCTTGAGTCGGCACGCAACCTTGTTGATGAAAAACTCGCTGGCACCGTCACGGAAAATCCGGCGCGTCACCGTGACCTCGTTATACGGCAAATCGACTCCCGCAGCCTTGAGTTGATCGGTATCAATACCACCAAGGGTCAGCGACACCTCCGCCATGCCAAGCGCCTTGCGATTGTCGGTGCCGTTGAAAATCACGTCCGCCATCCCTGAGCCCCGGAGGGCCTTGGCCGATTGCTCCCCTAAAACCCATCGAACAGCATCAGAAACATTGGACTTACCACAACCATTGGGGCCAACAATCGCTGTCATGCCCGGTTGAAAGTCGAGCGACGTTTTATCCGCAAACGACTTGAAGCCAAGGGCCGTGAGGTTCTTCAAATACACGTCGCGGCGAATCAGAGCCAATTCGGCCAATCGAGTAAAGTCTAAAACACAATATAAGACAGCATCTTATTCTCTAAACCACAACAGGTTGTGCTTTCTATGGGCCATTCTGGCCCAAGTTATCCGCCGTTTCGCTAAGCCACAGGCCCCGAACTGGTTGACCCCCAGCCACAGGGCCAGCACAATCCGCCCCGCGCTTGGCTAAGCGTTGCAATTTATGAGCATTGATTCGGTTTACTCGAACCTGACCTTAAAGAATGGAGCCAAAATGGCCCTGCTTGTAATGGACGGCCTCGGCGATATCGCCACTGCCGCCACGGATTACAAAACCCCGCTCGAGGCGGCGGCCACCCCGAACCTCGACGCCTTGGCTAAGGACTCCGCGCAAGGCCGACTGATCCCGGCAGCGCACGGCATCACGCCCGGCAGCGGCCCCGGCCATCTCGGGCTGTTTGGCTATGATCCACTGAAATACGAGGTTGGCCGAGGCGTGATCGAGGCGCTTGGCCTTGGCCTGGAACTGCAGCCGGGCGACGTCGCCGCTCGCGCCAACTTCTGCACGCTCGACGCTGATGGCCTCGTCACCGATCGCCGTGCCGGCCGAATCCAGACCGAACTTTGCGAGGAACGCTGTGCCAAGCTCTCCGAAAACATCAGGCAGATCAGCGATACCGAGGTCATTATCACGCCAGGCAAGGGCCATCGCTTCGTCATCATCTTTCGCGGGGTCGGCCTGGCTGGGCCATTGAGCGACACCGACCCTCACCGCGAAGGCCTACCGATCGCCGAGTCGCAGCCGGACGATCCGAACTGCGCCAAGGCGCAAAAAGCCGCGAAGCTGGTCGGCGAGTTTTACAAGGCCGCCCTGCCGCTGCTCGCCGGCTTGGAGCCAGCCAACGGCTTCCTTATGCGCGGCATCGCGCATCAGCCGGATATCCCGCTTTTCGCCATGCGCTACGCCATGCGCCCTGCCTGCATCGCGGTTTATCCGATGTACAAAGGGCTCGCCCAACTCGTTGGCATGACCAAGCACGAGGGTCCGCAAACAATCGAGGAGCAGTTTAAGAGGTATACTGAGTTGTACGACGACTACGAATATTTCTTCATCCACTACAAGTACACTGACATGTACGGCGAGGACGGAAACTTCGAGGCCAAGACCAGGGCGATCGAGGATTTCGACAAGGCGCTGCCGATCCTTCTCGACAAAAAACCGAACGTCATCGCCATTACCGGCGACCACTCGACACCGTGCGCGCTCAAGGGACACTCGTGGCACCCACAGCCGGTATTGCTGCACTCTCTCACCAGCGGCTCAGACAAACTAGACCGCTTCACCGAGACCCACGCCAACCGCGGCTCGCTCGGCATCATCGAGGCCAAGCACCTCATTCGCCTCATGCAGGCCAACGCGTTGATGTTCGACAAGTTCGGCGCATGAAAGCCGTCATCCTTGCCGCCGGAAAAGGCACCCGCATGGGCTCGCTCACCGACGAGCTGCCCAAGCCGATGTTGCCGGTCGAGGGCAGGCCGATCCTCGAGCACATCATAAGCGGAATCGCCGCACAAGGCGTGCGTGAATTCTGCCTCATCACCGGTTGGAAGGCCGAGGTCATCGAGCACCATTTCGGCGACGGCTCGCTGCTTGGCCTCTCCATCACTTACGCGCGGCAGGAAGTACAGGACGGCACCGGGAAGGCGCCAGAATTAGCCAAGCGCTTCGTCGGCGACGATCCGTTCCTGCTGACCTACGGCGACATCCTCGTGCGTCCGGAGACGTACGCGGCCATGACCGATCGATTTGGACAAGGGGAGTTTTCCGGCCTCATCACCGTGACACCGGGCGAGGACGTCACCAAGGGCGCGATCAACTTTTTCGACGACGAGTTTTGCCTCCGAAAAATCGTCGAGAAACCTAGCGCGGAGCAACTCGACCAACTCCGTGCCGACGGTTGGCTGAAGGAGGGCGACCCGATGTGGTACAATGCCGGCATCTACATCTTTCGCCCCGTCGTCTTCAATCACACGGCCAAACTTCAAAGGTCCCCACGGGGTGAGTACGAGTTGACAGACGCCATCGCCACCATGATCGCCGCCAGCGAACGCATCGCCGGCGTGAAAACCGAAGGCCGCTGGATCGACATCCGCGACCCCGAAGTGCTCGAGTCGCTGGGCTAATTATTCCCGCTCAAACTCAAAACAGGCGAGTTCGCTGGAGCCACGGAGGTAGAGGCGGGTGCCAACGATGGCGGGATGGGACATCGAATCGACCTTGCCATCGCCGAAAGGGCGCAGGCGGCTGAGCGGCTTGAACTCGTTTGCAGCGGCGTCGAGCAGTAGTAGGTCGCCGCTGTTCGTCCAGACCAGCACCCGGCCGTTACCGCCGATCATGTTTGAGTGATCGTGAAACATGTCGTCCTGCGCCACCCACACGGTTTTCATGCCGTCTTTCAAGTCGAGACAATACATCTCGCCGTAGGCGGTGGCGAACACACGGTCGCCGACGATGACTGGCGAGCAGGTGTCCGGTGCGAGGTTGAGATTGGCCATCGCCGGCTTAGCAACGAGCGTTCCGTTTTTCGCAAACCGATGCAGTCGCGTCGCGTTATTCTCGGTGGCGAACAGCAGTTGACCTTGGTGGATAAGCGGCGTGGTGACGTTGAAGTCCGAACCCTCACGCGGCACGTGCTGCCAGAGCCGGTGGCCGGTGGCCGGGTCCCAGCCGCCCACGCTCGCCGAGTCGTAGCCGATGATCTGTTTTCGACCACCAAGTTTCCCCACCACAAACGCCGAATAGGAGGCGGCGTGGCCGGGCGTTTTCCAAATCAGTTTTCCGTTTTTCCGATCGAGCGCCACCACCGAGGCGTTGCGGGCACCGGGGTTGATGATCAACTTGTCGTCCACCACCAGCGGTGGCGAGCTCGAACCCCACGTCAGCAACTTGGCTCCGTAGTCGCGGTAATAGTTGGTCCGCCAAACGACCGCACCTGTATCGAGGCGCAAGCAGTGCAGGTCGCCCAGCGCGCCGTGCAGATAAACCAGGCCGTCGTGAATGACCGGCGTCGCGCGCGGTGAGTTGCTGTAATCCATGTCGCCCGCAGCGGCGTAGTCCAGCCGCCAGACTTCACAGCCGTCGTCGGCGGCGAGACAGCGGAACAGATCACGGGTGGCACCCTTGTTTTTGTCGGGGATGATGACGCGCGTCGCCGTGGCGGCAGGCCCGGCGACGGCCGGGCCGGTGAGCTTGGCCGACCAGATTTTGTGCAGCGTCCCGGGCAGTTTTTTCGGCAAACTGGGCGCCTGGGCAAGTCGGCTCGGCCCGCGCCAGTCCGCCCACGCCGCCGTTTGGCCAAGTGGCTTGACAAAGCCCCTGGCCGACTCGAGCGCGATGAGTAAATCCCTGCGCTTGGTCAAGGCAGTAACCTCCGCCGCCACGCGCCTGGCCAGGGCTTCATCGGTCGTGCCGGTGCGGAACAACCGAACACCGGGCACGGGCGTCGTCGTGGCCAGCACGCGCACCGCGCCGGGCTCCACCTTGCCGCAGCCGACAAGCAACGGTGGCAGGTAGTCCGGCACCACGGCAGCATCCACCTCACCGTCGCTCAACGCCAGCGCCCCGGAGTCGATCGCCCCGGCCGAGTCGAGCCTCGGCGGCTTTGCCAGGCGCGCATTTTGCAACATAGCCTTGGCGGCTTGATGCGTCTCGGCCTCCTCCGCCGGGCCAAGCATGACAACGCGGCCGGAGAGATCGCCGAGCCGCCTGGCGGGATCAGCGGTGCGGACGAGAAACACGCCTCGCTGGGTCGTGCGGCCGTCGCGGTCGGTGAGGTCTGCGAGCGGCGAGACCGACAACTTGAGCCGGTGAGCGTCGAAG
>CAJWPV010000013.1 GCA_913045395.1 uncultured Verrucomicrobiota bacterium
GACTGGCTAAAGGTGAATCAGTTCTTCGTTGAACAGATGGCCTACATCGCACGTAGGCTCGATGGAATTCAGGAGGGTGAACGCACCGCGCTCGACAACACGATGCTGATGCTTTGCTCTAGCATGCTGACTGGCGCTCACGACGCCACGCAGCTGCCGGTGGTCATGCTTGGCGGAGGTGGTGGACGAATCAAGGGTGGTCAAAATCTCAACTACCTTGGGAAGCCTGATCGCCAGATGTGCCGCCTGTTCCTGAGCATGACGGATAAAATGGACATCCCCTTGGACACCTTCGGTGACGCCACCCAGCCTCTGGATGAGGTGTAACGCTTGTCCAAGCATGGCGTTGGTGCGCCTGGTGAAGATGCGACTGATATTGTTCGTTGCCATTCTGGCAGCCGGCTTAGCCAAGCTGCAGGCGGGGCCGCTTGAGGCGGATGTCCACCTGACCTTCCCGCTGACGAAGCAGAAGATGCTTGGCATCTATGTCGATGCACGTTTGTACGAATATGACCCGTTCCTTGCCGATGCGCCGGCAACGCTGGTGGATCAGGTGGAGTTCGAAGGCCTTGATCTGAGCACCAAGGCGCACTCGCTGCTCGACCTTCATTTCTCGGCCAAGCGCAAAACGCGGATGAACTACTATGTATCGATTCGCGCTTATGCCGCAAAGGGCGGCACGCAGTATTATTTCATCGATGGCTTCCAGAAAATCTTCGAGGGCGTGGACGAGGATGAACTGGACATCGAGTTGGCCACGCGCCTGGCTAAAAAGAATCCAACCGATGATCCGGTGATTGTTGGGCATGGCGGCGGTAGCGGGGAAGCCACAGGCAAACTCATCGGCATCCATCGTGCCGTGGAGATCGAGTGGGAGGGCACGGAGGGAGCGGCGTTTCTGCTGCAGAAATCGTCCGACCTCAAAAACTGGGAGACGATCGAGACGTTGATCGGTGCCGGCGAAAAGGCGTCCACCTTCCTGCGTATCGCGGGCCGGGTGCAGTACTGGCGGCTCCACCGCGATTAGTTTGCGCGTCTACTCGAGGCTCGATCCGGCTTTACAGGGCCAAGCGGTAAAGCCACACTGCCCAGCCGGTCTGCCGGTTGCAGCCGTTTCCTTTCTTACAATATGAGCACCCGAATTCTTTTTTCCGTGGCGCTTGGCTGGGCTGCGCTTGGCCAGGCTATTGCTGGCGACAAGCTGGCCATCGAGCGCGTGCCTGAAGCCAAGCCGCGAAACGTTGTTTTCATCCTGACCGACGATCATCGCTACGACGCGATGGGCTTCATGGGGCATCCGTTTTTGAAGACGCCGCACCTCGACTCGATGGCCCGGAACGGTGTGCACTTGAAGAATGCGTTCGTCACCACGTCGCTGTGTTCGCCAAGCCGAGCATCGATCCTGACTGGGCTGTACACGCACAAGCACCGGGTGATCGACAACAACCGGCTCGTGCCGGAGGGGACGGTGTTCTTTCCGCAACATTTGCAGAAGGCCGGCTACGAGACGGCATACATCGGCAAGTGGCACATGGGAGGCAGCACCGACCAGCCTCGGCCGGGGTTCGACCACTGGGTGAGCTTTCGCGGTCAGGGCACGTATCTACCGTCGCGCAACGGCCTAAACGTCAACGGCAAAAAGGTGCCACAGAAAGGGTACATCACCGATGAGTTGACCGACTATGCCGTGGACTGGCTGCGCAGCCGGAAGCGGGACAAGCCGTTTTTCCTGTACCTCTCGCACAAGGCGGTGCACGCGCAGTTCACGCCGGCCGAGCGGCACCGGGGGGCTTTTGCGGAAGCGGAGGTTGTGCCGCCCAAGTCGCAGGCCAACACGGTCGCAAACTACGACGCCAAGCCGCGTTGGCTAAAGGATCAGCGCAACAGCTGGCATGGTGTCGATTTCGCGTATCACAGCGGCATCGACGTCGAGAAGTTCTACAAGGACTACTGCGAGGCATTTCTCGCCGTTGACGATAGCATCGGCCGGGTGCTTAAGACGCTCAAGGAGACAGGCGTGCACGACGACACGCTGGTGATTTACATGGGCGACAACGGGTTTATGTTCGGCGAACACGGGCTGATCGACAAGCGGGTCGCCTACGAGACCTCCATCCGCGTGCCGATGGTGATGCAGTGCCCGGCGCTCTTCGGGGGCGGTCGGGTGGTTGAGCAGGTCGTGGCGAACATCGACATCGCTCCGACCGTGTTCGAGGCCGCCGGCATCAAGAAACCCGGCTACATGGACGGTCAAAGTTTCATAGCGCTTGGCCAAGGGAAGGACATCTCGTGGCGTGACTATTTCCTATACGTCTATTACTGGGAGAAAAACTTCCCGCAATCGCCCACGGTGTTCGCGTTGCGCGGCGACCGCTACAAGTACATCACCTACTACGGTCTGTGGGACACCGACGAGTTGTACGACATACGCAGCGACCCCGGCGAAACCAAAAACCTCATCACCGATTCCAAGCTCAAACCGGTCGTTCGCGAGATGGAAGACAAGCTGTACGGGATGTTGGCCGAGAGCGGTGGGATGTTCATCCCGCTCAACCAGCCAAGGGGCAACTCACAGAACAAGCGCCTCAAGTCGCGCTCCAAGCCGGGTGCCTTCCCGGGTCAACTCGTGGTGGACGAGCCGATCAACCGGAGCGCTCGATAATTCATGCCGCGAAAGCTCAGTTCCATCGCTCCCGATTGGTGGGACTACACCACGCTCGAGGACGACCTGATCAGCGACGCAGCGACGCTCACGCCAAGTGACATCCAGCAATTGTCGCGTCCCGGCTTTCGAGTCGTGATGTACGATACGCTGGAGGATTTCTATTTGGCCGAGGCGCTTGAGTATATCCATGCTTGGCGTGAGGCGACTGCGGATAATCCGGTCGGCATCTGCGGGCCGATCGGGCCGACCGAGCAGCTGCCACTCGTCGCCCGCTTGGTCAACGAGCTTGGCCTGTCGCTCCAATACTCGCATTTCTGGGGTATGGACGAATGGGTTGGCGACGACGGCCGCGAAGTGCCGACCGACCACCCGTTGTCGTTCGAGCGGGCGGATCGTGAACTGTGTTTCGACCGGATTACGCCTGGCCAGACAATGCCGGAGAAAAATCTGCATTTTCCAAAGGCCGACACGACGGCCTATCGAGAGAGCTGGGACGGTGTTCGCTGCGCGGTGATGCAGGGTGGCCAGGGCGACATCAAGCACTGGGCGTTCAACGATCCGCTGCGACGCGAGGGGGAGTATACCGATGCACCTTTGACGCCGGAGGAATACCGCAAACTCGCCACGCGCGTGGTCGAGTTGCACCCGATCACGCTGGCGCAAAACGCTCGCACCTCTGGCGGCGGCAACATCACCATGGTTCCGCAACGTGCCGTCACCGTGGGGCCGATCGAAACATGGCAATCGGAGAAGGTCAGCATCTGGCACGCTGGCGCGCACGACAACCCGCTTGGCCAACGGCTCACGGCGCTGATGATTTCCAATGGCATCACCGACAGCAGCGTGCCGATGTCGCTGCTTGCTGACCACCCGAACGTCCAGTTCAACTACTACCGGGGCGGGCTCGGCACCTGCGACGTCGAGATGCACTGAAGCCACTTGGCCAAGTGCTTGCTGTTACCCGAGACATTGGCCAAGCGCGTCGAGGAAGTGTTTGACGTTGGCCGCGGTGGCGTTGTGGCCCATGAGGCCGACCCGCCATATTTTGCCCTTCATCGGGCCGAGGCCGGGACCCACCTCGATGCCGAAGTCGCGCAGTAGGCGAGCGCGCACACCAACTTCGTCCGCGCCATCCGGCACACCGACAGCGTTGAGTTGCCAAAGCTGATGTCCCTGCTGCGAGATGATCGATAGGCCCAGCTTGGCCAAGCCGGCCTTGAGGGTTTCGTGTGCCTGCCGGTGCCGGGTCCAGCGAGCCTCGAGGCCTTCCTCCAAGACCAGACGTAGCGCCTCGTGCAGTGCGTAGTTCATGGTAATGGGTGCGGTGTGATGATACACGCGCTCCGAGCCCCAGTAGCTGGCAAGAAAATTCACGTCGAGATACCAGCTCTGCACCTTGGTTTTGCGGTTGGTGAGGACGTTCATCGCGCGTGGGCTGAATGAAACCGGCGCCAGACCCGGTGGGCAGCTCAGGCATTTTTGGGAGCCGCTGTATGCGGCATCAACTTGCCAGGCGTCGATGGCCACCGGGCAGCCTCCAAGCGACGTCACGGTGTCGAGCAGGAACAACGCGCCGGCGTCGCGGGCCAGGCGCGAGATTTCCTCAACAGGAGTGAGCGCGCCAGTCGAGGTCTCTGCGTGCACGATGGCCACAAGCTTGGGTTGGCGGCCTTCGAGCGCGGCTGCGATGGCCGACGGCTCGATGATCGTGCCCCACTCGGCCTCGACTTTTGTGACCGTGGCGCCGCAGCGCTCGGCGACGTCGCACATTCGCGTACCGAACACGCCGTTGACGCCGATGACCACCTCGTCGCCCGGCTCCAGCAGGTTGACGAAGCAGGCCTCCATCCCGGCGCTGCCGGTGCCGCTAACGGGAAACGTCATATCGTTTTCGGTCTGGAAAACGCGCCTTAGCATCGACTTGATCTCCTCCATCATGCCGACGAACGTCGGGTCGAGGTGCCCGACGAGCGGACGCTGCGTGGCGGCGAGCACTGTGGGCGCTGCGTTGCTCGGCCCGGGGCCAAGCAGCAGTCGTTCGGGGGGCGAATAGGTGTCCGGGATGTCTTGGACACTCATGAAATGATATCGTGAATAACGTGACCGTTGGTGTCGGTCAGCCGGAAATCGCGACCCTGGTAGCGATAGGTCAGTCGTTTGTGGTCGATGCCCAACAGGTGCAGGATGGTGGCGTTGAGATCGTGAATGTGCATCGTGCCGGGCGTCCACTTTTCCTTGATCGGTTTGATCGCGTTACCATCGGCATCGGTGATGTTGTAGGCGTAGTCGTCGGTCTGGCCGTAGGTGATCCCGGGCTTGATGCCGCCACCGGCGAGCCACGTGGTGAAGCAACGAGGGTGATGGTCTCGCCCGTAGTTCGTCTCGGTCAGCTTGCCTTGGCAGTAGGAGGTGCGCCCGAATTCGCCGCCCCAGACGACCAGCGTCTCGTCGAGCATGCCGCGCTGCCGGAGGTCGGCGATGAGCGCCGCGCTGCCTTGGTCGATGTCCTTGCACTGCGACTCGTGCTCCTTGGGCAGGCTGCCGTGGGCGTCCCAGCCACGGTGGAAAATCTGGATGTTGCGCACGTCGCGCTCAGCCAAGCGGCGGGCGTTGAGGCAACAGGCAGCGAAGGTGCCGGCTTGGCGCGCCTCCTGTCCGTACAGTTCGAACGTCGAGTCACTCTCACCCGTCAGGTCCATCAACTCCGGCACGGAGGTCTGCATGCGATAGGCCAACTCGTGCTGCTGGATGCGGGCGAGGATTTCGGGATCGGCAAACTGCCGGTATTGTTCCTGGTTGATGGCGGCCAGCGCATCGAGCTGGGCGCGGCGGTCCCTACCGGTGACGCCGGCCGGGTTTTTCAGGTACAGCACTGGGTCTCCCTCACTGCGCAACAGCACTCCCTGATGCTCAGACGGCATGAAGCCGGTTCCCCAAAGCCGATTGAACAAACTTTGTTCTGGGAACTTGGAGCGCGCATGCATGACAACGTAGCCCGGCAGATCCTCGTTTACGCGCCCTAGCCCGTAGCTGAGCCAGGCGCCGAGACTGGGCCGGCCGGGAACCTGACTGCCGGTCTGAATGAACGTGATCGCCGGGTCGTGGTTGATCGCCTCGGTAAAGGTGCTGTTCACGACGCAAAGTTCCTTCGCCATCCTAGCCGTGTGCGGCAGTAAATCGCTAACCCAGACGCCTTGGTCGTTGTTATCGTGCCTCGTGTATTTGTATTTACTCGGGCAGACCGGCAGCGTTTTTTGCCCGGCCGTCATGCCAGTGATGCGCTGGCCGTCGCGGATATGTTCCGGCAAATCCTTCCCGAACATCTCGCGCATCTTTGGCTTGTGGCTCCAGAGATCGTGATGGCTCGGGCCGCCGCTCATGAAGAGATAAATCACCCGCTTGGCCTTGGGTGCGAAGTGCGTGCCGTCCACCTGGCCAGCGGAGTTGGCGAGCAGGCTCGGTCCAAGCGCATCGGCAAGGGCGACGGTGCCCAGGCCAAGCGCAGCGCGGCCAAACAACTGCCGACGCGTTATCATGAGTTCGGATTCTCTGAGGGGATTCATGTTGTCCATGGGACGAGTAAAAGTTGGGTGTTAAAAAAGCATCAAAGCCAAGTCGCTGGCTAGGGCGGTGGCGGCCATCTGGGTCCAGGCGGCGTGGTCGGTTGTGTTGAGTGATTTATCTCTGGGGACCTCGCCCGTATCCAGCAGTTCGATCGCGTCTTTTTCTGCGCTTTCATAGCGGTTACGCATCGACTTGAGCAACTTCCCGCAAGCATCGCGCTCGGTGTCGTTTGGTTCTCGGCAGGCCAACAGAGTGAACAGAAGATTCAGTCGCTCGTCATCTGTATTACCCTGCTTGAGTAGACGCTCGGCGAGCATGCGCGCCATCTCGACGCGTTGGATTTCGTTGAGCAAACTAAGCGACTGTAGCGGCGTGTTGGTGCGCGAGCGTTTCACGCAACTCGATTCGCGGCTCGGGGCATCGAACAGGGTCATCATCGGGTGCGGGCTGGTGCGCTTCCAGTAAACGTAAAGGCTGCGGCGATAAACCATCCGCCCTTTGTCCTGCTGATACTGTTTGGTGTTGCTGGCGGGGTGCGCGAGCGCCTTCCACAACCCGGCCGGTTGATACGGCTTCACGCCTTCGCCACCCATGTGGGGGTCAAGCAGGTCGCTGGCCCAAAGTGCGATGTCGCGCAGCACCTCAGCATCCAGCCGGAAGCGCGGTCCGCGGGCCCAGAGTTTATTCTCGGGATCATCCACGCCGTCGCGTAGGGCGGAACTTTGGCGGAAGGTTTTGCTGGTGACCATGAGCCGCAGCATGTGCTTGAGATCCCATTTGCTGTCCTGCAACTCGACGGCGAGCCAGTCAAGTAGCTCTGGGTGGGTGGGTTGCTGGCCCTGCAGGCCGAAGTCTTCCGGTGTGCGGACCAGGCCTTCGCCGTAAACGCGCTGCCAGATACGGTTGACGAGCACTCGGGTGACGACTGGTTGCTCGCTGCTGGTGAGCCACTTGGCCAAGCCGAGCCGGTTGCGCGGCGCACCTTCAGGGAAGGGGCTCATCACCTTGAGGACATCCGGTTGCAGCGCCTCGCCGGTGGGGAGGTTGTATTCGCCGCGTTGCAGCAGTTTGGTTTCGCGCGGCTTGCCCAATTCTTTGGCCACGAGCGTGGTGGTAAATTTGGCCTTGGCATCAGTAATCTTTTTGGCGATATCGGACGCTTCTTTTTGCAGTTTTTCAAGGTGCTGATCCGGCTTTGCCAAGGTTTGAAAACGTTCATCTCTGCCGGCCTTGGCCCATTTTTTGTCCAGTTCTGACTTTAGCTTCTCAGCTTGGTTCACCAGCTTGATCTGCTTGGCCTTGAACGCCTCCCATGCCTCCCATGTACTCTGGTTGGATGGCACCTTAATCACCGGCGCATATTCGTACTTGTTTCCATCCAAGGGTCCCTCGGCGGTGCTGTTGAAAAACGCCATCAGCTGATAATACTCCGTCTGCTTGATCGGGTCGTATTTGTGCGTGTGGCAGCGCGAGCAGATCATTGTCATGCCGAGGAACACCGTGCCGAGCGTCTCGGTACGGTCGAAGTTGTTCTTGGCTTGAAACTCCGCTGGAATCACGCCGCCTTCTGCGGTTGTGGGGTTCATCCTTACGAAACCGGTGGCAACAAGTTGTTCCATCGTCGGGTTGGGCAAAAGGTCGCCGGCCAACTGCCATTCGATGAACTGGTCAAGCGGCAGGTTTTTGTTGAGTGCGCGCACCACCCAGTCGCGGTAGGGATAGATGCCGCGCTTGTTGTCGAGGTGCAGTCCGTGTGTGTCGCCATAGCGGACGGCGTCGAGCCAGTAACGCGCTTGGTGTTCGCCATAACGGGGATCACTGAGAAATTCTTCAACCAGACGCTCGTATGCATTTTTATTTTTGTCCTTGAGGTAGGATTCCAACAAAGCCGGCCCGGGGGGTAGACCGGTCAGCACAAGTGCCAGCCGCCGGGCGAGGGTCGACTTGTCCGCTTCCGTTGCGAAAGAAACGCCCTTAGACTCGAAGCCACTCCTCACAAAAGCATCGATCGGATGCCCTTGGCTTGGCGTCGTCGGTTTGGTAGGGGGCACGAACGCCCAATGCTTCGTGTAGCCGCCACCCTGCAACACCCAGCGCTGGATTAACTTCCGCTCGGCTGGTGTGAGTTTTTTCTCGGCCTTCTCCGGCGGCATGGAATCATCCGCGGAGTTGATGCGTGCGATGATTTCGCTCTTTGCTGGATTGCTAGTGTTGATTGCCCGATAGCCGCCCAAGTCGCGCGTGGCGCCTTCGAACGAGTCAAGCCGCAGCAGGTCCTTTTTCCTTGAGTCGGGGCCGTGACAGACGAAGCATTTATTCGACAGCACCGGCAGGATTTCACGGGCAAAATCCACGGGTGTATCAGCGGCGTTAAGGGCGCCACGCGAAAAGGCCAACACGAACGTCGAAACGAGTAAAGTCAAAGCGCGGTACACGCCGAACTAATAACCCCAAACGGCTGATAATTCAAGAACCACTGCCACAGTGCGGTTAAACCATCTGCCAAGCGGACTTTGCATGGAATAAAACCGGAATTGTTGAAAGAGTTGCCTTCAGGAAGGTGAGTAACGTGCAGTTGAACTCATGACCACGGGCTTGGTGTTCATCATGGTCCAGTCCCTTGGAAACCATTGGGAGTTCATTTTCGTGTAAGTCAACGAGTTGGTGTTCACGGGTGTTGGTCCAGGGGTGTCGAGTATGAATGCAGCTTTCATGACTTTCGAATAAGCCTGTTGATAATTCATCGGGTTCTTGACCACGATGAATTTGCTTTTGGGTATGTCGAGTTCGAGCCGGTCGAGTTGTTCTGTTTTCCAGTCGTACGTCGCGTTGGAACTGATGAGGACTTGAATTGGGCCAATCTCGAAAACGGCACTGGGCCCCATGCAACTTGATCGTCCGTCCCAAATTCCACCCTGATAAGTGAAGCGCCCGTCGCTTAATCTGCTGACCACGCCTTCCACATTTATCGGCTCGCCCCACTGGGGATCGACCTGATGCCCCAGCCTGATTATCACGCGCCTGCCTGCTCCCGCATCGTAGGCCATTTGGGCGGCAATTGGATCCACCACCGGGACAATGGCTGGACTGTCCGGCGCAATTTCCAAAAGTGCACGAAGCGAATGAACGCTATCTCCTGCGGCGCCTCCCCCGCAACAGTCGGCTGTCTCCACCAACAGAACCGGTCCGCCCTCCAGTTGGCTGCCTCGCCCGATGGCCTCCCTTGGGCTGAGCGTGTTAGCCTGAAATGCAAAGCGTTTTTCCCAGTATTGCTCGGCCAGCGACTGGGCGATTGAGGTTGCTTCCGCCAAATTTCCGTTTGCGACCACCATGACTCCACCCCCCATGTCCGGCTGGTCAAGGTACGGGTGGACCAGAATGGGGTTGACTGAATAGAGATCTCGCTGTCTCTCGATCCGCTTCGCCTCATTCATAATTTCTGCAAACGGCCCCGGCAGCCGGGTTCGTCCGTTGATGGCACTGACCACCACCGGAACCTTAGCCATCGCCATCACAGGGTTCAAACGGCCCGCCAAAATATCGACGATTGCTCTTGCGCCACGCTGGCCGGTTTCGAATGCGTCAGCATGCGGATAAGTCTCCCACGCCAGCAAAACATCGGCGTTGGTGAGGAGTTCAGGGGTGACGTGGGCATGCAGGTCCAGGGTGGCCACGATCGGCACAGAATCCCCCACCAGTTCTCTTACGGCATGAACAAGATCCCCTTCCAGGTCAGGGGCGTTTTGCGCCGACCCCGCCCCGTGCAGGCAGAGCAGAATGCCGTCGAGTTCATCGGCGTTTGCGAGGAGCGAAAGGAGTTCCCCTTTCAGTTTTTCGTACGTTCGAGCTTCAACCATGCCGCCCGGGCAAGCGCTCGCATATAGCAATGGCACCGGTTCCCAGTCCTCCTGTTCGAGAACGGAAACCATCCCTCCGATGACGCCGGTGTTCTTGGCTGCCAACTCTTCACCGTACAGCAGCTCGGACCGCTCGAACGCGCTCAGGTCCGCCAGATGGCCTGCGAAATGGTTGCACTCGATGAATATGCCGCCTACGCCGATCCGGGTCACAATCAATCCCTCTGAAATGAAACGCGCGGAAAGTCAGTCCTGCCAGTAGGTCGACTCCGGGCCGACCGAGTAGCGCACCGCCATCTCCGGCGTGGCCACCGGCACCTGCCCCCGGTGCAGCGACTCGACGCCGGCCAGCGTCATCCCGGATGTCAGCAACGTACGCTCGACTGGATATGGTACCCTGCCGGTGATCACCATGCCTTCGATGTGCCGGGACAGAGGATGAAAGAAGTCCGCTGTCGTTGAGCCGTGGCCCGGCATCGGCAAGTACATTTGGGTGGAAATAATTTCGTCTGTGTCCGCGCGAAGTCCGGCGTAATTGAAATCCCGAATACCTGTTAGAATCATCGTTGTGCGGAAGCCATCCCGGTGCTCGATGAAATAGGCCAGCGAGTTCGGGAAGGTCTTGCGCGCCCAGTCGAATGTAATCTTGCCGGTATAGTAACCGCCCTCGACCGGCAGATTGTGGCTTCGCGTGTAGGCCGAGACGACAAGCCGTCGCGTGTCCGCATGCTCCGGCTTGATCAAGCGCTCCCACATTTTTGCGCCGCGCAATGCTTGCACCTGCCGGATACCGACTTCGCCCCCGCGTCGGCGTTCCGACATGCACTGCGCTGTCTCGAGCGCGTGAATGTCGTAACTGTCCACCCCGCCGTAGGCCACGCACACGCTTTCCTTCAGTGGCACGTTGTGCGGCATGTCGATCGATGGCATGCGGCGGGTGACCGGCAGCGACGAGCCGGCGAAGAATGGGAAGCCAAGCCGTTTGGCATCAGCGACCATCTCCGCGCAGCGCTCCCAAGTCGTCGAGAGATGCTTATCGTTGAAGACCGGCACCGAGCGGCCGCTCTGCTCGAACACCTTCACACAGCGCTTGAACCACTCGTAGCGCGGGTAGAGTTTCTGGCCCTTCTCGTTGTCCGGATAGTTCCCGTGCTCGGCGATGATCACCACGCCATCGACTGCCAGCCTGCCGGTGCCCAATGTCAGCGCCGCTTCGATATCTGGGTACAGCGTGAGCTGGTAGCGTTTTACACGATCGCGCCCAAGGTCGGCGCCCTCGGGAAACTGGTCGAGATACACCGAGGCGATATCCAGCCGCGGCTCCTGCCACTCTCCGCGCCAGCCGTAACCAAGCGCGAGGCGGTCGAGAAAATGCTGAGCATGCGAGTGCGTGCGCACCTCCGTGCCGAGGAATGCGATCCGCTTCCGCCTGGGCCCTGCCTGGCCAAGCGCAACTCCCGGAACCGCCACCGCGGCCGTCAGCAGTCCGCAGTTTTCCATAAAAGAACGTCGATTCATCTTCATGATAGATGGTGATTTGAAGCCCCGCG
>CAJWPV010000014.1 GCA_913045395.1 uncultured Verrucomicrobiota bacterium
AGACGCAGCAGCGTATAAATCACCTCGATGCCGTAAAAACCCCGGTCCGTGTAGTCACCAAGGAACACCATATAGCTATTCGGCTTGGCCAAGCGGAAGCCGTCCAGCGTGCCGGCCTTGTTGAGCGAATCGAGCATGGCGATGAACGAGTGAATATCGCCATGAAAATCGCCATGAAAGATTACCTCGCTGCCGGGTGGCACCTGCAGCTTTTGTGCGAACGGTTGAAACGGAATCGGTGGCCTCAGGAAATAAGCCCGATTGGTGTCGAAAAACTCAGCCGCCTTAGGCTTGCCGCCAACCCAATTCGAGGCGGAGTTCATCGAGCCAATCTTGAACAACTTAAACGCCGCCCGCAGCGCCTTGGCCACCTCCTCAAAGGCGGGAAGCGCGGTCTCGAGCTTGGTCGTTGTCGGTTGACTAAGCAGGACACGATTGCTTGGTAGCTTGGCACAGGCGGCCCGCCAGTGAGCAAATGTCGGATGCTCACCCGAGCGAAACGTGCCCTCTTCCGCAAGGGCGGCTTGTGCCATACCAAGCGACAGCATCAACAGCAGCGCTTGGCCAATAGGTTTCCGGGGGTGACTTCTCCTTGGTCGCATCTTCCAACCGGTCACAAAGAGACTGCTCCCACTTTGGCGCCCATACAAGGCAAAAGGAAAGCATTGCACCGTCTTGTCCCACCGCCTACTTTTCGCTCCTCTGCTCAACATGAAAATCAGCTTATTCCGAAGCACAATCACATATTGGACGACTGCCATAGCCATGGCATTCGGAACATTGAGCGGCCAATCCAGCGACTGGCCTCAGTGGCGCGGCCCCACCTCCAACGGCCATGTGGCCAAGGGCGATCCGCTCCCCGCTAAACTGGACGATTCGCCCAAGGTCATCTGGCGCATCGAAGCCGGTCTCGGCCATTCCGCGCCGGTGACGCAGGGCAACCTGCTGGCCGTCTCCGAGGAACAGGGCGACGCCGAGGTGCTGCGACTCCTCGACAAGCGCACCGGCCGGGAACTGTGGAAAAAACCTTACGGGCAAACCTACGCGGATGACGGCTTCGGCGCCGGCCCACGCTGCGCACCGCTGTTCGATGGCGACCGGATATATGTGCAAACCTGCCGGGGCAAGCTGAGTTGCCTAAGCGTCAAGGATGGCTCCATTCTTTGGGACGTCGATTACCAAAAAAAATTCAAGGTCAAGTGGATCAAGAACAAAAGTCAAAACGAAGGCGCTGCATCACGTCGTGGCTACAGCGGCACGCCGCTGGTCGATGGAGGCCATCTCATCTGCCAAGTCGGCGGCGCCCCGGGAACAGGTGTGGTTTGCTTCGACAAATTAACCGGCAACGTCATATGGAAATCGCAGGATGACCTGGCCAGCTTCGCCAGCCCGTTGATCACGACGCTTGCCGGCAAGCGGCAATTCGTCACACTTGCCACCGAGAAGATTCTCAGCGTGGATATTGAAAAAGGCGAACTCCTCTGGAGCCAACCCGTTCCCACACTCTACTTTCGCAACGTCGTCACGCCCATCGCCGCCGGCAACAGCGTGATCACCGCCTCCCACTCCGAGGGTATGCTCTGCATGGGCGGCAGCGGCAGCGCCGGTGAAGCCGTTCGCAAATGGAAGGACGCCAAGCTCAAGATCAACCTCGCGACACCGGTCGTCGTGGGCGACAGCCTGTACAGCTTCGCCGAGAAGGATCGGTTCATCTGTGTTGACACCACCACGGGAAAAGTGAACTGGGAGGAACGCGGCTTCGGCAAATTCTACGCCTCGACATTGACCGACGGCAAACAAATGCTCGTACTTGGCCAAATGGGCGAATTGATCCTGCTTAATCCCAACCCAAGGGAATACGAGGAACTGGATCGAATGCAGGTATGCGGCAAAACCTGGAGCTTCCCGGCCTACGCCGGCGGGCAACTGTTCGTCCGCGACAAGAACAGCCTGCAGTGCATCCAACTCACCGGCGAATAACCCGCTTGGCCAGGCGCTTGGCCGGTGTCAGACGTTCTCCGGCGTGGGGTGAATCCACGGCGTGCGGTAGGGGCGAATGAGCAGTCTGTTGGCCTCGGCATCGTCAATGACGGTGTGTGTTTCCGCATCCCACCGCAGCGCGCGACCTCCGAGTTGTTGTGAGAGGTTGGCCAAAATACAGCTGACGGTGGAGATGTGGCCCTGCTCGATGTCGGCGACCGGGCGGCTGCGCTTGGCCACGGCGTTGAGGAAATCAATCATGTGCACCCGTACTGCTGGGGCAACGTGCCGCTCTAGCGCCTTTTCGGTTTTGTCCTCGGGGTATTCTTCCAGTTCCATCTTGACGTCGCGATGAACCGGCTTGGCCCCACCGCCGCGCGGAATGAAGTCGTAACTGTTCACGCTCAATTTCAACGTGCCCTTGTCACCGTAGAGAAATGCCGCCCACGGGTAATCCGGATCGGGCGCATGGCCCCAAGCGCGGTGCTGCCAGACGACCTGCAGGTCGTCGAAGTCGAAGCACGCGGTCTGCGTATCAGTGGTGTTGGCCTTGGCTTGTTTGTCGACGAGAATGCCGCCCTGCGAAACGATGCTGCTTGGCCAGCCGAGGTCGAGTATCCAGCGGACCGTATCGAGCATGTGCACGCACATGTCGCCAACGATGCCGTTACTATACTCCATGAAGGCCCGCCATGTACGCGGGTGGCAAAGTTGGTTGTACGGTCGAAGCGGCGCCGGGCCACTCCACATGTCATAATCGAGATTTGACGGCGGCTGGCTGTCAGTCGGGTTGCTGCGGTTGCGCATGTGGTAGTAGCAGCAAACTTCCGCGTGGGCGACATTGCCGAGCAGTCCCTTTTCGACGATCTGCTCGCGGGCCTCCATGAGATGCGGCGTACTGCGACGCTGGGTGCCCACCTGCACGACACGATTGTATTTTCGAGCCGCCGCGAGCATCGCCTGGCTTTCGACGACGTCAATGCTGGTCGGCTTCTGCACGTACACGTCGCAGCCAGCCTTGACAGCCTCAATCATCGGCAGCGCATGCCAATGATCCGGCGTGGCAACAAGGACGAGGTCGGGCTTGTTTTCCTGCAGCAACTTTCGGTAGTCGCCATATGTTTTCGGACGCCTGCCCGACTTTTGCCGGCGGGCCACCATGTCGGCCGCCTCGGAGAGCATTGTACTGTCGACGTCACACAATGCCACCACCTCGACGGGGGCAACCTGAATAAGCCGGAAGAGGTCAATCTTGCCGTACCACCCTGTGCCGATGAGTGCCACGCGCTTGGTCGGCCCGCTGGCGATGTCGGCTGCAGTCGTGGCGATGGACGAGTAAGCCAAACCAGCCGCGCTGGTTCCTAAAAAAGTTCGACGGTTCACGCGATTGGTTTAACGGCTTAACCGATCGAACTCAAGCTTGGCCAGGCGCCAGGTTGCCCTTGGCCAGGTGGGTGGGTAGGCTTGGGCCATGCGTCTATACAAGTTGCTTTTTGTTTGCATGGGGAACATCTGCCGCTCCCCTGCAGGCGAGGCGGTGATGCGTCACCTGATCGAAGCCGGAGGCTTGGCCGACCAGATCGAGTGCGACTCGGCGGGAACGATTGCGTTTCACACCGGCAATCCGCCCGACCAGCGCATGCATGCGGCGGCGAAAAACCGCGGCATCAACACCGGCGGCCAGGCACGCCAGATTTGTGACGATGACTACTATTTGTTCGACCTAATTTTGACGATGGACGACGAGAACCTGGAAAATATTCGCAGCATGGCGCCGGCCGGCGACTACCCGGCGGAGGTTCGGCCGTTTTGCCACTTCGTCACCGGGTCCACCGCAACCGAAGTGCCCGACCCGTACTACGGCGGAGCGCAGGGATTCGAGACAGTGCTCGACCTGCTCGAGGACGGATGCGTCAGCCTGCTCGAACATGCTCGGAGCCAACTCGCTGACTGAACACTCATGTGGGAAGACATCGTTGAGCACATCTTCGCAGCGACCGGGAAGGCGTTGCGACTGTCTAACGCACAGCCGATCGGCGGCGGTTGCATCAACGAGGCATACCGGCTCGACGGCGATGGCGGCTCGTATTTCGCCAAGCTCAATCGCGCCGACAAACTGGAAATGCTCGAGGCCGAGGCCGACGGCCTGCGTGACATCGCCGCCACCGGAACCATCCGCGTCCCCCACCCTGTTTGCCACGGCATCAGCGGGAACCGAGCGTACCTCGTGCTCGAACACATTGAGTTGGGCGGCGGGAGTCCGCAATCTGAAACGGAGCTTGGTCGGCGCTTGGCCGCACTACATGCGGTACCACAGGCGGGCTTTGGCTGGCGGCGCGACAACACGATTGGCAGCACACCGCAACCGAACCCAGCTAGCGACGATTGGGTGGCATTCCTGCGCGAACATCGGCTTGGCTTTCAGTGCCGCTTAGCCAAGCGCAACGGCCTGCGTCTCGACGGTACAGATGAAATGCTTGAGCAGTTGGACGGTTTTTTCACTGACTACGAGCCAAGGCCTTCGCTGCTACACGGTGATTTGTGGAGCGGCAACATGGCATTCGTTCCAAGTGGTGAACCTGTGATCTTTGACCCGGCGACGTACTGCGGCGACCGGGAGGCGGAGTTCGGCCTGGCAGAGATGTTTGGTGGTTTTGGGAGCGCTTTTTGGTCGGCATACGAAGCTGAGTGGCCGCTCGATCCCGGTTTCGGCAAGCGCAAGCTGCTGTACCGCCTTTACCACACGCTGAACCACTTCAACATCTTCGGCGGCGGCTATCGTTCAGCAGCGAAAGGAATTGTCGGCCGCTTGCTTCGAGCACTGTAAAGAGATAAGCCCTGACGATGCCGGCGGGGCTTGGCAAAAAAAACAGTTTAATTACCCAGCGGCATCCTCATCGGCGACCGCGCTTGGCCCAGCGACGGTGTGCTGCTCGATTGAGTCTATCCGATAGCGCCGGGACTCTTCGTCGACCTCAAGCTTGGCCTCATCGCCTGGTTTTTTACCCAAAAATGCCTGCCCCAGCGGCGTGAGGTAACTGAGGATTTGGTTGTCGGGATCGCCATCCCAAGCGCCGAGGACGATGAATGTCTCCTGCTTGTTGGTTTCGAGGTTGGTCACACCCACCTTGTTGCCAACTGTGACCTGATCGGTCGTGGCGTCGGAAAAGTCGGTCGCTCGTGCGCGTGTCAGATCGAATTCCAGTTCGCCCTTGCGGGAGAGAAGCAGTTTCTGCATTTCCTTGGCTGCCTTGAACTCGTGATTCTCGCGCAGGTCGCCGTAGCTCCGGGCGACGGCGATTTCCTTGGAGTTCGCCGGGATCTTCTCCTTGACCAGTTCCTCATACTCTAGCTTGCGCCGCTCGAGGCTCGGCCAGGAGACGATGAGGGCGTTGTCCTCCCTAACTTGGTCGCCGGAAATCATGGTCTGAATCGAGGGGAACTCCTTGACGATGCGGCCCAGCAACGAACGCTTGTCCATGTCGTCAAAGCAATTGGTCGCCTGCAGGGCACGCACCAGGTCCTCGACCAGTTCAATATCCGCGGTGCCGATCAAATCGGTGATCAGTTCCTGGTCGCTCAGAATCAAATCACCCAGCTTGCTGGTTTTACGATCCTCAAAACGATCATTTTCAATGGCGGCCATCATTGCATGGAACACATCCGGTCCGAGAATGTCGGCGAAGCTATCGGAACGGTTCTTGCCTATCCATAGCATCAAATCGGTGCTCGCCTTGCGTTTGCTGATGAGCTTCGTCAGGTTGCCCTTGAACTTGTCGAAATGACCGGTGTCGATGAGGATTTGAACCATTTCCCCCACCAACCTAAAACCGGTCTCGTTGATCAATTTCAGGTAGGTATCGACCCAAGTGTCCGGGTGGACCTCGCGAAAAGCCTCAAGAGCAAGCTTCTGCTTGACGGCGGAAAGGCCCTCGATCACTCCGGCCAAGTTGTCCGCTTTTTCAAAAATGTCGTTTGCGACCAGTTCCTCTTCCTGCGACTGGACGCCAGAACCAGTCCGGATGGCGTCGCGCAGCAAGACTGCCTCGAGCGCGAGAGATGGCTTGATTCTTAGGTGATTCTTTATGGCGCTATTCAGGATTGCCACCACCTCGTCCAGCACCGCATCCTTGTTTTCGACATCTCCAATGCCCTTGTAAAGCTCGCCGGCCGCAGCCAACTGCGCCTTCAAGCCCTTGGCATCACGAATGTTGCTCATCAGCTTTTCCGCCGGAGAGAGTTCCTCGGCGTGGTAGACAATCGGCTCGGTTTTCTTGACCGGCAACTGAAAGTGCCCGTCGCTCTTCATTTCCTTCTTGGCATCGGACCACCATTTTTTCCAGTCCTCCTCGATGACATCCGGTACCAGCGACTCTTGAATCTGTGCCACGGTAGCCTTCCCACCGTAACTCTCGATAACCAGCTTGATCAGTTCGAGGTGCCGCAGGGCACCCATACGCTTCAGTCCGGACAAGTCGGTTGCCTTGCGTGCGAGGATATGGCTTGAACTGAGTGGCTGGAGAATCTTCGCGGCAAACCCAAGATCCATTGAGTGCCCCGGTTTGGACTGGAAGTCGATGGTGATCTTGGCCATTAACGTATCTACGGTGGTGATCTTCCCAAACCCCCACGAACGGTGCGTGCAAAATCCAGCAGCCACCAAATCCGTCAGCGCATCCGTCAACTTGGGCTCCAGTTTGCCATCGAGCACCAGTCGCTTGAACTCGCTCTGGAGTTGATCAGATTGCTCTGTAGTGGTGGTTGCTTCCTCGGTCATTGTGTCGTTCATCAGGTAAAACTCGGCCTGCGCCGCCAAAGACGGCATCATAGCCCCGTGTCAGGCAGGAAAACAAGACAAATTGCCCTCCAATCGTTGTTGCGCTCGCAACAAACTCAACAGGCTGTTGAGCCGATCCTCGCCCGTCAATTCCGATCCGCAGCGCTCTCCCCCGCCGACAGTGGCCTCTGCCGCGAACTCGTCTCCGGGTGCGTGCGATGGCGGCGACTGCTCGACTGGCTGATTGAGCGCGCCACCAAAGGCCGCAAGCAAAAGCCGGCCGTGCGGGAGATTCTACGGCTGGGACTATATCAAATCTTCTTCCTCAACCGCATCCCCGAGCACGCCATTGTCGACGAGAGCGTGCGCCTGGCCAAGACCGAGAGTTGCCTCGGCCAGGCCGGCTTCATCAACGCCATGATGCGGCGCTTCATCCGCGAGCGGGAGCCAATCTTCCGCGATCTCTCTGGGCTGCAGGAGGAGCGCCCGGCGCTTGGTCAATCCCACCCTGACTGGCTTTTCAAGCAGTGGGAACAGCGCTGGGGCCGCGAAAAAACGATCCGCCTCATGGAATGGAACAACCAACCGGCCCCGACCTGTGCCCGCATCAACCACCTGGCCACCGACTCCGAGCGCCTTAAAGAGCGCTGGGAGGAGGAGGGTGTCGAGACGACACCCATCGACTGCGACTGGGCCAAGCCGAACAGCTTGTTTCATCTTCGCAAACACCAACCGCTCGACTCACTCGGCAGCTTCCGCGACGGGCTTTTCTACGTGCAGGATCCGAGCTCGCTAATGTCCGTCGCCCTGCTAGATCCGCAGCCAGGCCAGGCGGTGCTCGACCTCTGCGCTGCGCCCGGCGGCAAGACCTGCCTCATCGCCGAGCAAATGAACAATAACGGCCAACTCACCGCCACCGACGCCAGCGAATCGCGGCTCGAACTGCTCCGCGAAAACTGTAACCGAATGAAAGTCACCTGCGCTACACTTGTACAAGCGGACAAGGTCACAGCAGACGGAGCCAAGTTCGACCGAGTGCTCGTCGACGTCCCCTGCACCAATACTGGAGTGATGCGCCGCCGGCTCGACCTGCGTTGGCGACTCAACCCGGGCGAATATGGTACCCTCTCCCGCACACAACTCGATCTGCTTGGCCAAGCGGCCACGAAAACCAAGCCGGACGGCCATCTCGTTTATAGCACCTGCAGCATAGAGCCAGAGGAGAATGGTCAACTCGTCGCCCGCTTCGTCAAGGCAAACCCTGAGTGGCAACTCACCGACGAGCGGTCGCTGAACCCGATCGAGAATCATACCGACGGCGCTTACGCAGCCCGCCTCATCCGGAGAGTCGGCGACTAGCTACCCCGCCTGACCAAGCGGGTTTTGGGCGAAGCGGTATTCCTTGACGACTTGACCGTTGATGAGGTGCTCCTGGATGATGCGATCCAGGACTTGCGGAGTACAGGAGTGATACCAGGTGCCCTCCGGATAGACCACGGCGATGGGGCCTCGCGCACAGACCCGGAGGCAGTTGGCCTTGGTGCGGTGCACTCCCGCTTCCGGCCCGGCCAGACCCAGTTGCTTGAGACGTGTTTTCAGAAACGCCCACGATTCAAGGCCAGTGGCTTTGTCGCAGCACTTGGCCTCCGCTTGGTCGGCGCAGAGAAAAATATGGCGCTCAATTTCTTCCAGCCCGAGCGCTACCGAAACTTTTTCGAGATGCTCGTCCGCCACGGCTTATCGAATCGGCTTTAATTCCCGAATCCAGATGTTCCGGTATCGAACCGGGTTGCCGTGATCCTGCAACTGGATGTGGCCGGGGCCGTGCACGCGGTACGGCTGGGTTTTCTTGTGGCCGAGGATCCCTGGAATTTCCACGCCGTGTTGGGTGATCACCCCGTTGTGCAAAATGGTGATCTTTGCCTTCTTGGTAACGTTGCCGTCCTTGAATTCCGGCATCTCGAAAATGATATCGTATGCCTGCCATTCCCCCGGCGGACGGGTGGCATTCACACGGGGCGGCCGGAAACCGTACAGCGAACTGGCCTGGCCATCCGGGTACGTAAGATTGTCGTAGTTGTCCTGAACCTGCACCTCGTAGAGTCCGGCGAGGAAGACCCCGGAGTTACCACGGCCCTGACTGCTTCCCTTGATTTCCGCAGGAGCGGCCCACTCGATGTGTAACTGCACGCTCCCAAACTTTTGTTTGGTACGGATGGTACCGGATTTTTTGCCACACTCGAAGTAGCCGTTGCCAAGGGTCCACCTGGGTGCGTTGCCCTTGCCGTCCTCCCATGCGTCGAGGTGGGTTCCGTCGAACAGCACGATCGCATCGGATGGCGGGGTGCCGGGCTCATCTCTGGGAGTCACGGTGCCGGGATTGATCTGGCGCGGCTGCGGGCGAAACGGGTCATGGACAACCCAAGGCGTACCGGGAATCTTCGGCGTATTGGTGTAACCAAAGCGCACACCCTTGAGCGACTCAAGCTCAACAACTCGGTAGTTGCTCATGCCGCTGGCTCGGCTCGAGGTGGAAACCCCGGCCTTGTAGGGAACCAAGCCGACGATGTCGGATTTGCCGATGCGGCTCCACTTGTCGCCAGATCGGTACTCATAAATAAAGAAGGCACCGTCGAAGCCAATCCGCAGATCGATCTTTCCCGAGGAGTCCACTTGGCCAACCGGATCGCGTTCACCATTGCGAACCCGAAACGCATAGATCACGCCTTCCCCTCGGAAGATCGAACCATAGTTGCCCCGACCGGCACTCAAGTAGACACCCCCGTCACCCTCGAGGGTCACCTCCTGCACCACGCCTTGGACAAGTTCGCCCAACTCGCGGCTCTTCACCTCCCAGCCGCCGGTCCCAGGAATCTCGATAAACTCACTCCACCCTCCCTTGGAAAAATCGGAATCCTCAAAAATCACCTTGTCCGCCGCTTGAGATGCAGCCAGCCCAAGCGACAGGATCACCGCCGCAAAAAACGTCGTTGTATTCATGATGGTAAAAAATCGGGTTGGCGTTTGTAGCCGCTTGGCCAAGCGTACTCCAGTCATAAAAAACAAAATAGTTCAGAAAATTGCTTGTGCAGCATTAAGCCATTGACTATGTTTCCTGCCCTTTTTTCGAGGAAGGGGGCGAGAACCAGATGCAGAAGAAAGCCAAATCAATCAAGACACGCAAGTCGGTAGCCAAGCGGTTCAAGATCACCGCCTCGGGAAAAATTATCCGGAATCGCCCTGGAAAACGGCATCTTTTGGCCAGTAAAAACGCCAAGCGCCGCCGCAAACTCGGCACCCCGGCGCTCGTGGACAAAACCGATTACGCACGGGTGATGGAAAATCTGCCGTTCAGCCACTGAACCTCATCGAGCCCGATCAACCCGGTTTATTTAAGCAGCAATGAGAGCCACTAACGCAGCCGCCTCCCGCAAACGCCGCAAGCGCATGATCGAAGCCGCTAAGGGTTTCCGCCTGCGCCGCTCCAAGCTTTATCGCTACGCCAAGGATGCCATCGAGCACGGGCGCCAATACGCCTATCGCGACCGTAAAAACAAAAAGCGCACCTTCCGCGCACTTTGGAACCTGCGCATCAACGCCGCCGCCCGCGATACCGGGATCACTTACAGCCGCTTCATCGAGGGTCTCAAGGCCGCCAAGGTCGAGGTCAACCGCAAGGTGCTTGCCGACCTGGCCGCAACCGACTCGGCAGCCTTCGGCGAACTGGTGAGCACAGCCAAGAGCGCCCTCAAGACCAAAGGCTGAGCACTTAGTCAAGTTGACTTTTTGCGTGGGCGGTCTTTAATGGCCGCCCTCTTTTGTTTCCAAACAGGGAAACCTGACCATGTCGTTCATAGACCAGATCACCCCGCTGAAGGAAGCTGCCCTGCAGGCGCTTCAAGCCGCCAACAGCCTGGCTAAACTCGACGACGTGCGTGTGCTGTACCTCGGAACCAACGGCCAGTTCACCGGACTGCTCAAGCAGATGGGCGGCTTGGCCAAGGAGGACCGCCCCGCCGCCGGCAAGGCGGTCAACTTGGCCAAGGCCGAACTCACCCAGACGCTCGATCGCCGACGCAAGGAG
>CAJWPV010000015.1 GCA_913045395.1 uncultured Verrucomicrobiota bacterium
GAGGATGAAGGGCTTTTTCTTGTCGCGCTTGTTCCCCAGAAAATCGATGGCTTTATCGGTGTAGAGCCGGGTGAGGTTGCCCATATCGCGGGTGTTACCCGCCCTCTCGTTATTTTCGTGAAAAGCAACTCCACCTCCATCATTGGCTCCGAGGGTGCCAAAGTAATAATCAAAACCCTGAGCATTGGGCATGCGTTCAATAATGGGTTTACGGTTGGAGACATCCCATTTACCAATACAGGCAGTCTGGTAACCAGCTTTGCGAATCAATTCCGCCCACGTGATTTCAGAAGCCGGCATCCCCCAACCGCCACTGCGGATCGGCTGTCGACCGGTAAGGAGCGCTGAGCGCGACGGCCCGCAAACAGTCTGGGAATAGAATGAGGTAAAGCGCGTGCCCTCCTTGGCCAATTGATCCAAGCGCGGCGTCCTGTTTTTCGTGTTGCCGTAACAGCCCAGATCCGCATAGCCCTGGTCGTCGGTGAAAATGATGAGGATATTCGGTCGCTGAGCATCGGCGTTGAGGCGAAAGCCGGGGGCGAGGAATACAAGGGCGCACAAGATGACAAGAATCCTGCATTCTTTTATCCAGATACCTTCAGAGTTTGAGTTCATAGTTTTGAAATCACGTATTAGCGACCGGGGAATTTTGGAGCTCCGCCAAGGTAGGGAAACTTGTCGAAGTCGGGTCCCTTGCCAGTGACTCTAGGGTCATTCGTTTTTTTTAGTTCTGCAAAAAGATGCGCCTTTAATCCTTTCACGGTCTCAGCATAGGCAGAATCGGCGGCGATATTCACCAGTTGATCGGGATCTTTCTTTAGATCGTATAATTCAGCGGCAGGGCGTTTCCCAAACGCCAGTTCATAGAGCCCGCGATGATGGGCGTCCTTATCCCGGTTCTCAACCATGTAGGTCTTAGTCGGACCATTATCACAGTCGCTCAACCAAGCTCCCTTAATCGCCGCCTTTTGGTAATGAGGCGTGCCCGCCGGCCAACGGTCGGGACGAAAGTTGTGTAGATAAAGAAAGTCGTGGGTCCGGATGGCTCGAGTTGGGTAGCCACCCATATCCTTCCCTTCCTGACCCGGCACATGCCGTTCCTTGCCATGAAGTACGTAGCCTCGGTTGCTCTTGCCCTTGCCCGCGAGGAGCGACAGCAGGCTCCTACCGGAAACATCACTTGGAACATCCAAATCTGCAGCTTGATAGAACGTCGGTGCCACATCGACGAGGCTTACGAAATCGTTCACCACCGTTCCCGCTTTCACCTTCGACGGCCAACGAATTGCAAGAGGCACTCGGGCTCCACTGTCATAGTTGTTGCTCTTGCAGCGTGGGAACGGCATGCCGTGATCGCCCGTCATGACGACAATGGTGTTGTCGAGTTCACCGCTCTCCTCAAGCGCTTTAATGGCGTCCCCAACCAAGCTGTCGAAACGCTGCACCTCAAAATAATAATCCGCAACATCGCTGCGGACTTCATTGGAATCCGGGAAATGCGCAAATAATTTAATTTTTGAAAGATCCATCCCGCTTTTCACCCCCGAACCCTTTGCGTAGCCGCGGTGTGGATCGGAACTACCCAGCCAGTAACAGAACGGCTTACCACTTTCTCTGCTCTTCATAAAGGCGCGGAAGTTTTTGTAACGAGGTCCCGCTAGTTGACGGCCTTTCTTTTGAGTGCGGCCCGGCCCCCACCCTTTGCTGCTGACACCAGTCACGTAACCGGCCTTCGCCAATCGTTCGGGATACGTGTCATACTTGTCAGGAAATACACTCCAGAGATTACCCGCACCTTCAAGTCGCCAATGCCATTGGCCGGTTAGGATGGCACCGCGCGACGGCGTGCAGGACGGCGATGACACGTAGGCGTGATGAAACAGTGCCCCCTCCTTGGCCAAACGATCGAAGGTCGGCGTCTTGAGCGCCGGATCACCGTACGAACCGGCATGTGGCCAACCCCAGTCATCGGCAATGGCAAAAAGGATATTCGGCCGCTCATCAGCATGCAGGGAACAGGCAAACATAAAAATCAGTTGTGGCAAAAATCTCATGAATGGCCGGCATTCTCCCCGCTGTCCCTTCGCTAAACCAGCACAAACCTTGGCTTTCAGCGACGAATCGTTACTTTGGTGATACCTCTTTCACCCAGTCGCTGTGCAGGTTTCTGAGACGCCGCACGATTTCAGGTTTGGCCCTGGCATAGTCCCTTTCCTCAGGCTTGGCATCGGCCAGGTTTCGCAGCGAAACCTTGGTGTTCCCGTCCGAGCCGATCAGTTTCCAGTCACCCTCACGAACGGCCCATTTTTTACCCCAGGCAAAATGTAGAATTTTGTATTTCGACTTCGCCTTGGCGCTGCCGATCAACGGTAACACGCTGTGGCCATCGAGCTTCGGAGAGTCAGAGAGTTGCTGGACTCCACAGAGGTCGAGCACCGTGGGAAACCAGTCCATTGCCGTGATGATTTGCCCACGCACCTTCCCCTTTGGCAGCTTGGCCGGGTAACTGATGATGGCCGGCACGCGCACACCACCCTCGAGAAAGCTGCCCTTCTGCCCGATCCACTTGCCAGTGGACCCACCGCCGCTTGCGCCATAAAAATGCCCCTTGGGATAACCGCTCCTGTGATTGTCCAAACGAATTCGATTGCCTGTTTCCTCCGAGTGCCCGTTGTCGCTCATAAATATGATGATCGTGTTTTCGCGCAGGCCTAGTCCTTCCAATTTGTCGACAATCTGCCCGATATAGTGATCGGTCGTGCTGACGATGGCCGCGTAGGAGCGCCGGGCCGGTTCAGCAATGTCCTTGTACACCGCCTCAAACCGCTTAAGCGCCTGCTCCGGATAATGCGGAATGTTAAACGGCACATAGAGTAAGAACGGCCGATCCTTGTTTTGCATAATAAATTTCAGTGAACGCTGCACCATCAGCTCAGGAAAATATTTCCCTGGCGCCTTCACTGGTTTGATCCCCTCGTACAAATCATGAAATCCGCTACCGTGCAGGAAATAATGGTTGTAGTTGTCAATGAAACCGTCGCGAATGCCGAAGAACTCATCGAAGCCCTGTTTCTTTGGCCCGAAATCACGATGGGCGCCAAGGTGCCATTTACCATACAAAGCCGTACGATAACCGGCCTCCTTCAGAGCCTCGGCCAGAGTCACCTCCCCAAGAGCCATGTTGATACCGTCCGGTCCCTTCATGTCACCCTGCGTCCAGTGATGGACCCCGCCCCGCTGCGGATGCCGCCCCGTCATCAACGCCGCCCGCGCCGGGCAACACACTGTGTGCGCATAGGCCTGCGTGAATCGCACTCCCGTGGCTGCAAGTCTGTCGATATTGGGCGTCCTGAGGTCAGTGGAGCCATAGCAATTGGCATCAATCGTTCCCTGGTCGTCGGTGAACAGTATGACCACGTTGGGCCTTTCAGCGGCATTCAACTGAAGGCACAAGGCACCGATGGTGAATGCAGTAAACCGTGTCCGGAAAATCTTGAAGAATCCAAGCTGGGTCATTTTTATTGATTGCTTTTGTTGCCAGTCCCGAGAATTTCAGGAGCTTTAACGCGAAAGTATTCGAGCCAGTTCTTTGTGATCGCACCCGGCAGATTGAGATCCTCCGCTGCCAACTCCTCGATGGTTTGTCCCCAGTAGAAGCTAATCCAGCCATCGGCGATCTTACGTGAACCGTCAATGAATGAGCCCAGCTCCTGCACACTGCATTTCAAGGGGAACATCTCCTCGATAACAAGCGGCTTCCCGACATCGTAGATCGCAAGGGCAGCGAGCGCCTTGTTGACCTCACCCTTCTTGGGATAAAAGTGAACACTGGTGAAATCCAGATTCTCATCGGTCTCTTTGGAATAGAATATCGGTTGATTGGCCTTTGGAAAAAAATGGTGGGCCCAAGGGATGACCCCAACTGTGATCATGTGACGATCGTCGTGCCCTCGGATCGCACTCACGAGCTTGTCGACCCAGGCCTTCGCGACGTGCTTTCTCGGGCGCCCTGCGAGATCCAGAGTGATTCGCTGAACAAAGTGACTGCCCGCAAAGTCACCTGCCAGCCAATCTGTCTCCTTCTTCCTCGCTCCAGGTAGGATGGGTTCGTTCATGAGATCATAACAGAAAACCGCAGGGCTTTGGGCGCAGGTTTCCGCAACCGAACTCCAGAAGAGAGCCTGAACATCCCATCGATCGGTCTCATCCATCGCGTCGTACCATTCCGGCACGTCCTGTTTGTGGTAGCAACCGAGCCCTGTGATGTCGAGGTAGAGACCAGTTTTCTCGGCCAATTTCAAGAGACGCGCAAGCTGCCTGAGAGTCGATCCGTTTGCCTCATGCGACGTCTTGATGAACCTCGCAGTCTGCAGGTGAACACGAACAACGTTGGCGCCGAGGGATTTCATTTCTTTGAAGTCCTCCACAACCGTTGACCACTCCTCGTTCCAGTAATCCTCGATGAGCCGGCCGGAGCGATCGTGGTCGTAGTTAACTCCCCAGACAACAAACTCAGCGCCAGATTCTTGTCGAACAAAACGGTTGCCATCCTTGCCAGGGCGAATCCACTCGAGTTCAGGCTCAGGCGCTGAAACACTCGGTGGACTACCATTGCTGCGCTCCGTCAACGGATCGGCTTGGAGCAGGGTTACCTGCGTTATCAGAAAGACAACTGGAAATGCCACTCGGGACAATTCCATCTTCGTGAATATACTTTTCATCTCAGCACGCAACAAAGCCAGAAATTTTGAGGCCCCTTAACGAGGACTCACACTCAGCACCCCGTACATGGTCCGCCAATGCCCTGGGAACGTGCAGACAAACTCGTATTTTCCAGGTTTACTTGGAACGTTGAAGGTTAGCAGTTCACTCTCGCCCGGCATCAGCAAGCGGGTTGCCTCAAGAATTTTGCTGGAGTCCGGAATATATCCCTTTTCCCAGGCACCGGGTTCTGTCGCCATCTCCTCGGCAGCGCGACCCACCTTTTCTCGTGCGCCAACCGCTACCAGGACCATGTTATGGGGCATGGTGTCGTTGTTTTCAAAAAGCAACCGGATCGGCTCACCGGCCGTGACCTTTATCTCCTCCCGGTCGTATTGCATCCGCGCCGGCAAGGTTCGAACGATATGAAACGGGGTGCCGTAATGCCGAAGTGCCGTGCGCAGACTTTGCGCCAACTCTTCCGGCAACCGACCTGCCGCCGCCTGGCCAAGCGACAGGGCCTCAAGGCCGTCTTGGCCAAAGCGCTGATCAACCGGTAGATTCTTCAAGTAACTCAAAAGATTTTGCGCCAGGCTGTTCACCTGATCCGTTGGCCAAGTTTCCGCCGGTATCCGGTGGAGAGCCATGATTGCCTCTTTCGCATTCTCCCCGCGTTCCAACCGCGACACGAGTTGTGTAAAGCCCGGGCCGGGGGCGGAATTAGGCACCGGCCTGCCGGAAAGAAAACCAAGCGTCTGCTCAAGGGCATGCTCGAGGCCGGAATCCATAGGGTGAGTGGCGGCCTCCATGGCGATGGCAAGGGCCTTAGGGGATGAGTTGTAACTGCAGGCAATAATTGCGTTCAATCGGACACGCGGATCGGGATCGTTGACCCTTTGTCGAATGAGCTCATCGACTGCGTCGATCCGGTCTTGCCAAAACCGGAGCACCTTGGTCGCCGCGGCCCGTGCGCCAGGATTCGCGCTATTCAACTGTTGCCGCAGGAGGTCTGAATCGACTGCGTTCAACCCTTGGCGAACCCAAAGCGCCTCGGTCCGGTGATGTTCCCGTTCGGGATCAGCTGGGCTGAGCTTTTTCAGCCATTTGCCCAACGCCGGGATCACTTCGCGCGCGGGACGCTGCTGAAGTTCCCGCCGGGCGAACTCACGGGTGCTGCTCTCGTGCGACTTCAAGAGGCCCAAGAGACCTTTCACTGGCTCGTCTTCGATCTTCGGTTGTTTCAGGAGGGGTCCATCGGAATGAGAGATGCGCCAGATGCGGCCACGCTTATGATCCCGACCAGGGTGCCGCTTGGAAAAGTTCACATTCTCAAAAACCTGGGTGTAAAAGTCGGCGATGTAGAGGGCACCATCCGGACCCAGGGCCATGGCTACAGGCCGAAAAAGCGGATCGTCGCATCGCAGCAAATGTCCGTGGGATTCGATCTGATAGACGGACTCCTTCGGTTTCAAGGTGTACCAGGCGGTGCCAGTTTCCCCAACGCAATGATTGACGAGAAAGCGGCCCTGAACCTCCTCAGGAAAGTGCCGGCTGTACAAAAGTTCGCAACCTGCAGCGATGTGCCCCCCCTGGTTGAAAGCAAGGTGATCGGTCCGACGCTTGTTCTTGGGATAAACGAAGTTGGAGGAAAATACATCTATCGGATAATACTGCCCGGCAGAGGCGTCCAGCATAATGCCACCGCCCCAGCGGTCGAATAGGTTGCCGAAAGGATTCCAAAAACTGTGCGACACGTAGACGCTAAACTGGTGCCTCCCCGGGCGGTAACGAAACACCGCTGCATCACGCACGCGGCTTGGGCCGTATGGCGTCTCCACCTGGGTGTTGTAAAAAATGCCCTGGGTAAAAAACAGAGACCCGCCCGGGCTCCACCGGAAGTTGTTCATCGCGTGCTCGGCGTCCTCGGCACCGAAGCCGTGCAACAACACCCGCACCCAGTCCGATCGGCCGTCATTGTTGGTGTCGCGTGCCAACAGAAAATTGGGTGCCTGGGCCAAAAGCACCCCACCTTCCCCAAAGCCAAAGCCATGCAGCAGGTTCAGGCGATCGAGAAAAACAGTGTGCTTGTCTGCCTCGCCATCACCATTGCGATCCTCGAGAACCACAATCGAATCCGACGGCTGCTTCCCCGGCAGCGGATGGGGCCAGGTGGGCGTATTGCCAACCCACAAACGGCCGCTTGAATCAAACTGGAGCGCCATTGGGTTCGCAATGGGAAAGTTCACCTCGGAGGCAAACAAATTGACCTGATATCCCGGTGCCACCTTCATCATCTCCAATTCCCTTGCCGGGGATTTCACACGCCCGGGTTTCCCGTCCTCCTCAACTGCCCAGAGCGCCTCGGGTTGGTTACCGGAAATCGACCGGGATGCAGGCGTGGGGAACCAGATCGGCTTTCCTTCCACCGGGGTCTTTCGCCAGATATTAGCCACCCGCGGTTTCTGTGCCTCCCAGATTTGACGATCCATGTCATCCACCAATTGCCTGGATTGCTTACGCTCGCTGCCGAGGTGCTTGGATCCCGGGGTTTGATTCCGCCGTCCATGAATATAGGAGGCATTCGGGGCATGCCACCAGAGTTGGTGCCAGAAATTTTTCTCGTAAACCAACCGACGAAAAGAATCGATGCCGGATGGTACATCCGCGGTTTGCAATGCAGGTGTTTCATCCAGCAGACCCAGTTGGCTCGCCACCATACGGCTCACAACCTGATAGCCGGACTCGGTGAGATGAATCCCGTTGAAGGTCAATTTGCCGCCCTGATCCAACGCTCGCTCTGTCGTCGCCGAAAACAGGTCCACGGCGTGAACACCCAGTTTCGCGGCGACTTGGAGAATCACCTGCGAGTACTCCTGCAAGGCCGCGTTTCGAGCCGGGACGTCCACGGTTGCCGCCGATGCCTCCTGCGCGACGGGAGTCACCAGCACCACCCTGGGCGGAGACTTTCCATTGAACCTTTCGGCAAGGAGTTGATCGGTAAACCTCTCCATCTCGTGACGAAAGTGCCCCGCCCCTGCAGTACCGCGAAACGATTCATTCATCCCGTAACAAATAAACACCACGTCGGCACGGTTGCCGTGCAACTCACCAAACAAGCGGGGGAATCCCTTGGGCCGAATGCGCTCCCCCACTTCTTCCGCCGGCCAGGCTAAATAACGGACACGCAGTCGGTGTTCCGGGAAACGGCTGTGCAGGAACGTTTCAAAATACCCGAAGAGGTGCATCCTCTCGGCAAACGTGTTGCCGAGGATCACGATGCTATCGTTTTTCCCTATCTCGAAGGTTTCGGCCTGCACTTCCGAAGCAGACAGCAGAGCCAAGGTCGCAAAGCTCGTGCAGACAAAACGCTTCGAAAGATACATCATGTTAGAAAGTTCCACGGCGGTTTTCCCGCCGAGCTGCATTCAATCCACCGGGGCGCTGCCCCACCAGTCCTTGTTAGGCTTGTAGCCGGGAGCGAGATAGCTGGCGTGGCGTTTTTCGAGGCCATTTTTACCCTTGGTCTTGATCGACTCCCAGCGTGCCTCGCGCTTGGCCGAGTCGAACACCGGATCCCTGGCCAGAAGCTTGGCGCCGGTGGTCTTGAGCCAGGCGTCGAGCCTAGCTCGGAGTGCCTTAGCCTTGCGGGGGTGACGCTTGGCCAAGTCGTCCTGCTCCGCCGGGTCCTCCCTCAAGTGATACAGTTCGTTCCGGCCGTCTTCATGGTAGTAGATAAGCTTCCAGTCATCCTGCGTGATGATCGATGACGGCTCACCGCCCTGGTTGCCGTAGTGCGGGTAGTGCCAGTACAACGGCCGCCCGGCAATCGTGCCGCCCTTGAGCAACGGCACGATGCTGACGCCGTCCACATCCTGTTGTTTCGGCACGGCGACGCCGGCGAGTTCGAGCAGCGTCGGGTACCAGTCGATGCCGTTGACCGGCACAGCGCTGGCCGAGCCGGCCTTCGTCACGCCCGGTGCCTTGACATAAAATGGCTCACGGATGCCGCCCTCCCATTGGCGCCCCTTGCCGCCGCGTAACGGCGTGTTGCTCGTCGAGTAGGCGTCGCCGGAGGAGACGCCGCCGTTGTCGGAGGTGAAGCAGACGATCGTGTTGTCGGCCAGGCCAAGCTCATCAAGCTTGTTCAACACAATACCAACTGCCTCGTCCATCGACTCGACCATCCCGCCGTAGATCGGGCAGTCCTGCACCTGGCGAACGTTGAGCCGCCGGTCGAAAATAAAACGCTCCTTGGCTAAGCCGGCGGCTTCTGCCTTGTCACGGTATTTTTGCCACAGCTTGGGCGTGGTCTGGATTGGACCGTGCACCGAGTAAAACGACAGGTAGGCAAGGAACGGCTTGTTACGATTGGCCTCGATGAACGCCGCCGTCTCGCGGCCAAGCCGGATCGGCAGCGATTCGCCGACTGGGCCGGGCTCGAGATTGGGATTCTGCCACGGGGAAAAATAACCACCGCGCGGACTGCCGACATCCCAGCCGCCCTTGTTGATGTCAAAGCCGTGATCCGTCGGCCACGAACCCTTGCTACCAAGATGCCATTTACCGGCGAAAAACGTCCTGTAGCCGTTGTCGCGGAGCACCTCGGCAAGGGTGATCTCCGAGGCGCGCAGGTTTCGGTCGTACTCCGCGGGCAAATGGCTGTCGTGGCGTCCGCGACCACTCCACGCCTTGCCGGCAGCGTCACCGATCCACGTGGTGATGCCATGGTTCGGTGGGTATTTGCCTGTGAGAATGCTGGCTCGCGAGGGGCTGCAAACCTGGCAGGTCGCGTAGCCGCGTGTGAACTTCATGCCGCCGGTGGCGATGCGGTCGATGTACGGGCTTTCGTAATAGGTGGAGCCTTCGTTGCTGAGATCGCGCCAGCCAAGGTCGTCGGCAAGAATGAAGACAATGTTGGGCCGCCGCTTGGCTTCGTCGGCAGCATGAACCTGCACTTGGCCAATCGACAGGCAAATGAACAGGATGGCTGGGAGAGTGATTCGTATCATGGTGATTCTCGTGTGGAACGCGCAACGTAACGACTCAGTCGGGTCGGTTCAATAATTTCTTAACCGTTCAACATCATACCCTGGCAGACAAATGAAGCCTTGCCAGCCGTGGAACCTTAAATAACATCCGCCGCACATGATTCTCTTACGAAAGACCTTAGTGCATTTGTTTGCATTCCTTATCCTGCCGCCACCGGTCTTGTTGCAGGCCGCCCAAGAGAAACCGAACATCGTCTATATCATGGTGGATGACATGGGTTACGGCGACGCAGGGTGTTACAATCCAAAATCAAAAATCCCCACGCCGCACATCGACTCGCTTGCCCGTGACGGCATGCGCTTCACCGATGCCCATTCGCCTGGGGCGCTGTGCCATCCTTCGCGGTACGGGTTGCTGACCGGGCAGCATCCGTTCCGCTCCAATGTTGAATTGTGGCGCACCCGGCCCGTGATCCGGGAGGAGCAGATGACGATCGCTTCGTTATTGCAGTCCAACGGTTACCGAACGGCGATGGTCGGCAAGTGGCATCTCGGCTTCGACGAAAACGGCTACGACAAACCGCTGCCCGGCGGCCCGGCAGATCGCGGCTTCAACTCCTACTTTGGCATCCGCGCCTCGACAGATATTCCGCCCTATTTTTACATCCGAGGCAACCACGCCGTCGCGCCACCGAGCAACCAGATCAAGGCGAACAGCAGCGAGGGCTGGTCGCCCATCCAGGGCGCCTTCTGGCGGGCGGGCGGAATCGCGCCGGGCATGAAGTTGAAAGACGTCCTGCCCCGCTTTACCGATGAGGCGATCACCGTCATCCAGGATCACGCCAAGTTAAAAACTAGAAAGCCTCTGATGTTGTATCTCGCGTATCCGGCACCGCACACGCCATGGCTACCGTCACCCAAGTTTCGAGGCAGCAGCAGGGCCGGCATGTTCGGCGATTTCCTGGTGATGGTGGACGCAATGATCGGGCGTGTGCTCAAGGCGCTCGACAAAGCCGGGATGAGCGAAAACACGCTCCTGTTTTTCTGCTCTGACAATGGTCCCGTCTGGTACGACACCGACGTACAGCGGCTTGGCCACGACTCCGTCGCCGGCTTGCGAGGCATGAAGGCGGATGCGT
>CAJWPV010000016.1 GCA_913045395.1 uncultured Verrucomicrobiota bacterium
GACCGATGCTGCTGCCTGCCACAACGGGCCAAGCGCACTCTCGGTGACGACCAACCCGGCCGGAGGGTGGTCGTCGCTGTACCGGTAGTAAGTGATGTTGTCGCGCGGGTTACCGTCGGCCGGAAGCTCGAGTTTACCCCAGCCGCCCGCTTGGTCGCCGACGGCAAAGCGATGCCGCCAGCGGGTGGACTGCCCAGTGACCCTGGCCTCGAGTTCGGTGGCGACGTCGTTGAGTGTGCGGGTGATCGTGGTGGTGCCGGCGTTGGCCTGGCTCCGATTGAGATCGGCGGCCAGACGCACTTCGCCTTTGCCGGAGGTCTGTTGGCGGGAGAGTTGCGAGACGGAGATTGAGGCGTTGCCGGGCGATTCCTGCGTGGTGGCGAGCAGGCGGACACGCACTTTTTGCGGCAGCGAGTCGAACGCCGTGATGAGGGTTTCCCAGCGCGGATCGTCCGGCTGCCAGTTGCTGGCCTGCAGGTCTGACGCGATCCAAATTTCGGCTGTGCCGGCCTTGTTTTCGATCAGCCAGTCGAGAGCGGTTTGCAGCATGGCGGGGAGGTCGGCGGCGGTGTCGGTCGGCTTCGTGTCGGGCCACTCGAGCAGCGACGCGGCGTTCGGGAGCTCGCTCGCCTGCCGCGTGGCGCTGTCGAGCAGTACGAGGTGGCTGGTGTGTTCAAACTCTTCGGCAGCATAGGCTAGCATCCTGAGTGCGTATTCGCGGCGTGACTCGTCCGCACCGGTGACGCGCAACTCCATACTGGCGGATCGGTCGACGAGCAGCAGGATGACGTCAGGCGCGGCTGCCAGCGCCCAGCCCATCCAGCCGCCGACGAGTGGCCGGGCGAGGAAGATCAACAGGGCCAGCACGGCGAGGATGCGCATCAACATGATGAGCAGGTTGCGCAGCTTGGCGTGGCTGGTGGAACTGCGCGTGGCGGCGAGGAGAAACTGCATCGCCGCCCACTGCCTCGGCCGGTGCCGCATGCGGTTAATCAGGTGAATGATCACCGGCAGCAGCACAAGGGGCAGTCCCCACAGGATGAGCGGCTGGAGAAAGGTCATGCTCGGGTGGCGTGCCGTGCGCGCTCGGTGAGGAAGTCGGCCATCACCTGGCCGTACGGTTGGTTGAGTGTCACGCGGCGGTAGTCGGCGTTAAATTCGTGGCAGTCGTCCCGCAGTTTGTCGAGGAAGCGCTTGAGCTGGGACTGGTACTCGGCGCGAACGGTGGCCGGCTCGGTGACAATCGAGTGCGAGCCCTCCATGTCCACGAACCGCACCGGCCGGTCGAACTCGAAGTCCAGCTCGAGCGGGTCGAGCAGGTGAAACAGCGCAAGGTCGTGTTTTTGAAAACGCAGGTGCTGTAGGGCGTCCCGCAGTTCGTCGCCATCGCAAAAGCAGTCGGACAGGATGACGACGAGCGCGCGTCGTCGAGCCTTCTCGGCCAGCTCGTGCAGCATCGGGACGAGGCGCGTCACGCCGGTGGGCCGCGTTTGGCCAAGCGCGTCGAGGATGACCTGCAGGTGGGAGGCGTTGCGGCGCGGCGGGATCTCGGTGGCGGTTTTCTCCGTGACGTGCAGGAGTCCGGCGGCGTCGCCCTGGTTGATGATGAGGTAGCTGAGCGTGGCGGCGAGACGCTTGGCGTAGTCGAGCCGGGTGCCGTGCTCGCCCGCGAATCCCATCGAGCCGCTGCAGTCGAGCACGACGTAGCAGCGCAGGTTGGTCTCGGCCTCGAATTCCTTGAGGTAGTAGCGGTCGGTGCGGGCGAAGACGCGCCAATCGAGCCGCCGGATGTCGTCGCCGGGGACATAGTTGCGGTACTCGGCGAACTCGACGCTGGAGCCTCTGTGCGGGCTGCGGTGGTGCCCTGAGACGCTGCCCTCCATCGGGAAGCGCGCGAGCAGTGGCTGGCCCATGAGGCGCCCGACGACGTCGGCCTCGATCAGCGGTTGCGCGCTTGGCTCAGGCACTGGCGTCGCGGAATTGGTCGAGCAGCTGATCGACGATGACGGTGCTGCTCATTCCCTCGGCCTGCGCCTGGAAATTGGTGATGATACGATGCCGTAGGACAGGGTGGGCGACGGCTTCGAGATCCTCCTGCCGCACGAGGTAGCTGCCCTGTAACACTGCACGTGCCTTGGCCCCTCGGATGAGGTATTGGACGGCGCGCGGACCGGCGCCCCACGAGACGAGTTTTTTACAGAATTCCGGCGTGTCGCCGGAGGCGGGGCGGGTGGCGCGGACGATGTCCACCGCGAGGTCGTAAATATGATCCGGCACCGGCACGCGTTCGACCAGTTCCTGATATTTCAGGATCTGCTCGCCGGTGACCTGGGGCGTGATTTCCCCTGTCGCAGCGCCGGTGGTCTCGCGGGCGATGCGGCGTTCCTCGTCGCGGTCTGGGTACTGCACCTCCACGAAAAACATGAAGCGATCCAGTTGCGCCTCCGGTAGCGAGTAGGTGCCCTCCTGCTCAATGGGGTTTTGCGTGGCGAGCACAAAGAACGGCTCGGGCAGCGGCATGATGCGGCCGGACACGGTGACGTGATGCTCCTGCATCGCCTCAAGCAGGGCGGACTGCGTCTTGGGTGGGGTGCGGTTGATTTCATCGGCCAAAATAATGTTGGCGAAGATCGGTCCTTTGACGAACTCGAACTCGCGCCGACCCTCGGCGGTCTCCTGTAAAATGTCGGTGCCGGTGATGTCGGAGGGCATCAGGTCCGGCGTGAACTGAATGCGGCTGAAGTCGAGCGACATCACTTTTGAGAGCGAGTTGACCATGAGCGTCTTGGCCAGGCCGGGTACGCCCATGAGCAGCGCGTGGCCACGAGAGAGGACGCAGATCAGGAGTCGCTCGACGACCTCGTCTTGTCCGATGATCACCTTGGCCATCTCGGTTTTCATGCGGTCGTGGGTTGCGCGCAGCTCGTCGATCACGATGACGTCGCTGTCGCTGGGAGTGTCCGCGCCGTTGTTGGTGGCGGCCGGTTCAGCTTCGATGACTGGTGTAGAATCTGACATATGGCGAAAAACGGGTAGTGAACGATTTCAGCAATGGCGGGTCAATGATCGATTATTCGGTGTCGTTTACATGACGAGGCGCCGGGCGAATGCCGCACTGCCCCGGCCAAACGAGGTGATGTTGAAAAACTCCCAGCCGTCCTTGCCGAACTGGTTCATCTCCTCCTCGAGCGCGATTCGGCTGTCGCCAAAGATCGACTTGTACTCCCATTTGGGCCGGGATGCCGGCTGCCTGAGCTTGGACGCGGCGGCGTTCTGCTGGGCGAGCAGCTTCTTGAGCAGGTTGGCGGTTGTCTCGGCGGAGGCGGCCTGTTTTCCGGCTGCCCCGGCCTGGGTTTCGAGTTGGCTGGCCAGCGACTCGACGGCGGTGTTGAGGTCGTTCAACTGCTTTGTGGCGGTCTTGATCGACTTGTCCCTGGCATTGCCGCTGCTGGTCTTTTCCAGCTTGGCCAAGTCGCCGGAGACCTTGTCCAAGCCGGCGATCACTTGGTCGAGTCGCTCGAGCACTGGGCCAAGGTCTGGCGCGGCGCTCGGGGCGTCGTCCTGCGCTTGGCCAAGCGCAGGTTGAGAGAGGCAGCCCAGTGCCAGGCCAAGGCCGGCGAAAGTTTGAATGAAGCGTTTCATGTCGAATGAAAATCGAGTCGCAGGAGCGTAGGCCAAGCCCCAAGCCGGTGCAAGACCGGCCGAAATAGCCGATTTCGCTGGCAGATCTGCTCGTGACCGTTTAAACGGTGCGCGGCCAATGTTCAGGTATCTTAGCCGTTTTTTCCTTTGCCTTCCGTTGTGGTGGATCGTTTCCGTCCACGCTGGGCCGGAGCTGCCGATCTGGGCAGCGGCCAGTTGGCGTAACGACATTGCGACCATCAAGGCCCACATCGATGCCGGTACGAACATCGACACGGTGGACGACTGGACCGGCAAGACGGCGCTGCACTACGCCGCCGAGTACGGTCATCTTGAAATTGTCGAGTTGCTGTTGGTCAACGGTGCGAATGTGAACCGTCGCGATGACGACAAGGCCACGCCGCTCTACTTCGCGGCGGTCGGCGGTTTTGTAGATGTGGCCCGGTTGCTCCTGGATTACGGCGCAGATATCAACGCGCGCGACAAGGCCAGGGAGTCGCCGATGGATGGTGCGGTGTTCTTCGGCCACATGAACGTGGCCGACCTGTTTCAGAGCTTTATGGCGATCGTTGAGTACAATATGGACGACCATTTTCGGCTGGAGGCAACTGCGTTGATATCCGGATGGTACGGTTTTCTCAGCAAGAAAAAGAGGGTCGATTCGCGCCTGTTTCAAGTGGAGTCCTCATTTGACCTGCTCAATTGGCGGACGGCAAAAGTGTTCGATACCGGCAAAGCCCCGTTCATTTTCAAGGACTCCAGAACCATAAGATACGGACAACGGTTTTTTCGTCTACGGCCTTACACGATTCCCCTTGAGCCACCTTTCAATCGGATTGACCCTAATTATGAATTGTTTGAGGCTCAGCAAATTGATGGAAATCTCGATGGGCAAGCCCATGAGTTGTTCAAATCCGAATATGTGTACAATCCCGGTTTCGAGGTGGTCTCCGAGGGTCAGCGAGGCCAGAACACCTATCTTTCTGGTCAACTGACTTATTCTCAATTTGCAGAGTTTAATGACGGGGATTGGGAGGGTGTATCAGATCACTCCGTTTCAATTGGGCTCGGCTGGAATCCGGAGGGTATACATCTTATTGTGGTTGTAGAAGATGATGTGCATCATCACACCAAGGAGGAGGCCGATCAGGGAGATGCAGTGCATCTGTTGTTTACCGATGCCTATCGAGAGGAGGTCAAGAGCGAGTATCTGTTTGCCTTGGCGGAACCTTTTTGGGGGGATGATTTTCTGTATAAAAAGGGAATGCTGGGCGATACGGTTAAAGGGTCAAGGGTCGGGTATGCGGAACAGATTTCCGGCGGAGGCAATTTTGACGTTGTAATGTTTCGTACGCAAAAGACGATTTACCCTCACACCGGCACGACCATTTATGAGATGTCGTTTTCGCCTGAAGCAATCGGCTTGGAGAGTCTCCAGAAAAACGTCAAGTTCGGTCTTGGAGTTGCGGTGATTGACAGCGACCCGGATGCGCCCGGTCTGCAGGGTTGGTCTGGCTGGGGGCCGGAAAGTGTCGTCTTGGAGACGAATCCTGCTGAAACTGTCTTGATAACGCTCGGCGGGCACAAGGGCGGTGACGGTGGCGAGTGAAACTGGGTATTTAGCGCGTACTGTAGCGGGCGCAACACGGTTTGGGAAAAACCGGTTGACTCGGGCAGGGGCCACCGCTAGCTTCCCGCGCGATGGCGAGTTTTAGCCTACAACGACTGCTGCTGGGACTGGCACTTCTTCGAGGTGCCCGGGCGGTTGTGGTTTGAACTTGTTACTAAGACTTTCGTAAACCCCGCTGCCAGGAGGCAACGGGGTTTTTTGTTGAACCACCCAATCGAGAGACAACGACATGAAAAAAAACCGGATCATCATTTTTGACACGACACTCCGCGATGGCGAGCAGTGCCCTGGCGCGTCGATGACGCTGCGCGAGAAACTCGAGGTCGCGCGGCAACTGGCTCGGTTGAAGGTGGACGTGATCGAGGGCGGTTTCCCGGTGATCAGCGAGGGCGACTTCACCGCAGTCAATACCATCGCCAGGGAGATTAAGGGCCCGACCATCGCCGGCCTGGCCCGCTGCGTGCCCAAGGATATCGAGGCTGCCGGAAAGGCGGTTGCGCCGGCCGGCAAAAAAGGGCGCATTCACGTGTTCCTCGCCACGTCAAAACTGCACCGCGAGTTTAAGCTCGGAAAGGCGCAGAGCCAGATCATTAAGCTCGCCGTCGATGGCGTGAAGCGTGCCCGCAAGCTTGTCGCCGATGTCGAGTTCTCGCCCGAGGACGCTTCCCGTACCGAGCCGGATTTCCTTGTCGAGGTCTGCCAGGCGGCCATTGATGCCGGCGCCACGACGGTGAACATCCCGGATACAGTTGGCTGGGCTGTGCCAGGGCAGTTCGGCGAGTTGATTCGACACCTGCACGAATCGGTACCGGAGTTCCAGTCCGGCAGGGCGGTCATCAGCGTGCATTGTCACAACGACCTTGGCCTTGCCGTGGCCAACTCGCTTGTCGCCGTTGATGCCGGTGCGCGGCAGGTCGAGTGCACCGTCAACGGTATTGGTGAACGCGCCGGAAACGCCGCGCTCGAGGAAATTGTCATGGCGCTCAAGACGCGTGATGACGTTTACCGAGGCTACACCTGTGGCGTGGCCACCCGGCAAATCGTGAAGGCCTCCAAGCTGGTTGCGCGCATGAGCGGCCTGCCGGTGCAGCGCAGCAAGGCGATCGTTGGCGAGAACGCCTTCGCGCACTCCAGCGGCATTCACCAGGACGGTATCATTAAAAAACGCGAGACCTACGAGATCATGGACCCTGAGCAGGTCGGCTGGGGCCAGACAGAACTGCCGTTGACTAAGCACAGCGGCCGCGCCGCGATGGCCATGCGCCTCCGGCACCTCGGTTTCAAGTTGAGCGACGAGGAGATCAACAACGTCTTCAGTCGCTTCAAGGAGATCGGTGACAAGAAAAAATTCGTGTACGACGACGACCTCGGTGCGCTGGTCGATGGCCAGATCACGAAGGTGCCTGAGACATGGTTGATGGAATACCTCAACGTCACCAGCGGCAATCACACTGTTCCCACCGCCACCGTGCGTCTGAGGAAGGCTGCCACCGGCCGATCAAAAAAAGAAACCGTGCTCGAGGACGCCGGCGTGGGCGATGGCCCGGTGGACGCCGCGCTGAAGGCGATCGACCGTCTTACCGAGATGTCCGGGCGCCTGAAGGATTACGCTATCCGCGCTGTGTCGCAGGGCAAGGACGCGCTGGGCGAAGTGAGCGTGAAAGTCAATTTCGGTGATGGCGACCTCGTCACTGGCAAGGGCGCGAGTACCGACATTATCGAGGCCAGCGCCAAGGCATACCTCAACGCCGTCAATCGCCACATCAACAACGGCCGCGGCAAAAAGAAGCCGCGCAAAGCCAACGGTCAGCCGTAGGGATCGAAGCTTTGCAGGTTCCATTCCTCGACGAGGTCGCCGTCGATTTCGTCGAGGAAGCGTGACGGCTGCTGCATCGTCTCGCCGCCGGAGCCGTGCATGAAACGCAACAGCGGATAGCTCAGATACAGCTCGGTCTTGGCGCGGGTGACGGCGACGTAAAACAGGCGCCGTTCCTCCTCCTCGCCGCCGGGACTCTCGATCGCGCGGCTCGACGGGAACAGTCCGTCACACAGCATCATCACGAACACTACGTCGAACTCCAGCCCCTTGGCCTGGTGAATCGTTGAGAGCTGGATCTGCTCTGGGTCGGGACCGGCGTCGCGCTGCGTCTCCGTATCAAGGTTGGTCAGCAGTGTGACTTCACTGAGGAATTCCTCCGTGGTGTCGTACTGTCCGGCGAACCCGGCAACCTGCTCGAGATCCTCGAGTCGCGCGTAGTAGTTCGGGAACTTGTCCTGAAGATAGTCCTCGTAACCAGCGGCAACGACCATGCGGATGAGGTGTCCCGGCCCCTTGGCCTGCTCCTCCTCCAGTTGGTCAAGCGTCTCGGCGAACTGTTCCCAGCCAAGCGCGGCCTTCTTCGGCGACTGGCCGGTGATGTCGCGCAACGCCTTGGCCAAGCTTGGCGGCTGCGTGATCTCCTTGGTCAAGCACGCTTTAAACACTGCCCAAAGCTTGGCCGCCGACTTGGCCCCAATGCCTGGCAGCATCAGCACGATGCGCTTGAACGCCAGTTCGTCGCCGGGATTGACAAGGAGCTTCAGGTAAGCGGCGACGTCCTTGACGTGGGCCTGCTCAAAAAACCGGATGCCGCTTGTGAGCACGAACGGAATGTTGCGCCGCGTGAACTCGAGCTGCAGTTCGAGCGCGTGAAAGTGCGAGCGATACAGCACGGCGATTCCTTCCATCGGCATGCCCTCGTCGCGCAGCTCGAGAACGCGCTGAGCGATGAACTCCGCCTGCTGGTTGGCGTCGTTACAGGAGACGAGCGCGGGCTTCATGCCCGAGTCGCGCACCGGCGCGAGCACTTTCTTGAACTGCTGCGTATTCGCGGCGATGACGGCGTTGGCGCAGTCGAGAATCTCAGGTGTGCTGCGGTAGTTTGTCTCGATCTTGAACACCTGCGTGCCGTTGTGCCGATCGGGGAACTCGAGCACGTTGCGGAAGTTGGCGCCACGCCATGAGTAGATGCTCTGCGAATCGTCGCCGACCGCCATGATGTTGTGGTGCCGACCACCGAGCAGGTCGATAAGCTCGCACTGTACCTGGTTCGTGTCCTGGTATTCATCCACGAGGATGAATTGGAACCGCGCCTGGAACGACTCGCGCGTCTCGCTGTTTTCGCGTAGCAACCGCAGCCACTGGGTGAGCAAGTCGTCGAAGTCCATCATACCATTGGCTCGCTTGCGCCTAGCGTAGGCGGCATGCGCTAGGGCGATCTCGTCGGTGAGGCTGTCGAAATAATAGTAGCGTTCCTCCATCACTTGTCCAAGCTGCAGGCCGGTGTTGAGCGACATCGAGAGGATGTCGCACATCAGATCCGGCTTGGGGAATCGCACCGCCTTCGTGTCAATGCCGGTGTCGGCGATTGCGATACTCATCAGGGCCTTCGCATCATCGCGGTCCATGATGGTAAACGACTTCGGATAGCCGATCGCCTCCGCGTGCCGGCGCAACACCCTGTGGCCGACCGAGTGGAACGTCCCACCCCAAAGCCCGGCTGTGTCGCCGCCGATCAACTCTTGCACGCGGTCCATCATCTCGCGAGCGGCCTTGTTGGTGAAGGTCAGCAACAGGATGCGGTCCACCGGGATGCCCTGCTCGAGCAGATAGGCTACGCGGTAGGTCAGCGTGCGCGTTTTGCCCGCGCCGGCTCCGGCCAGTACTAACGCCGGCCCCGGAGGCGCGGACACAGCCGCCAGTTGCTGGGCGTTGAGTTCCGTCTCGTAGTCAATGTTTAACTCGATCGGCGCGCGGAAAGACTTGAGCGTGTACTCCCTTGGCACGTGCCCATTCAAACGGCCAAGTGCTCGGCCAAGCGAGACTATTTTGGTGAGTGCTTGGCTCGGCGGGATTTTACGGCGCCAGATTGGTAAACGGCGCCCACGGGAGGTTACGAAGGACGGCGTAAATCAGCATCGCGATGACCAAACCGATGACCAACCAGACGTTCGCGAACAGGGTGTGGTAGGGGCGGGCCTGGGTTGCTGAGCGGATGTATCGACCGAAGTCGGTTACGCCGATGGTGAGCAGGCACAGGATTCCTGGGTTAAGCTGAAACGCCTCAAACACGTTGCCGTGGGTCAACGCATAAAGTGCCCGTGAGGAACCGCAGCCGGGACAGGAGTACCCGGTCGTGACATAAAAGGCGCACTTGGGGAAGAACGCATACTTGGTGGGATCGAGAAAAAACAGCGCCATCGCGCCACCCAGTCCAACCAGGGTGATACTGGTGATGATGGTGATCTGCTTATGCGACATCTCCGACGTGGGTGGCTATCAGTTGTTGAATAAAATCCACAGACCAACGGCAATCGAGAGAATCAGGAAAAACGATCCGGAGACAATCCCGATCCAGGCATGGACTGTGCCTTTGGCTTCGGGGTTCTCTCTTACATTGTGCAGCCCTTTGATCCCCAGAACTAAGGCCGGGATGGACAAGATCGGCGGGCAAAGAATACAAAAAACACCAAGGTAATAGGCGATCAGTGCTGAAGTATTCTTGTACGGGATCATCGTCGATACGCCGCCGTCCTCCTTTGGTGAAGATGCTGGTGGGGTCGGAGCAGAAAAGGCGGATTGGAAGTCGGGCAGGTTGACCATCGGTACCCATTCACCGGACTCATCCACCTGCACCAATGTTTCGCGGGTGCATCGATTTTGTGCGATCCATTGGTGTAACTCCTCCGTGCTGACCGGCCCGTACTCGTTGCCGTCCGTTCCCTTGATCTTATATTGCTGGCTCATGGCTTAAACGTGTCAAATCTCCACTCCTTCGGAACGTAGATAGTCCTTAACCTCCGGGTCGTTCAGGAAAACCAGATTGATGATACCCATAGTCAGGTTGGGTATGTCGCAGTTGATGATGTTAACGATTTGCATGATCGCGATGGTCCTGGCGGAGGCGAAGGCCGGGGCCGGGTTACTTCCCAGCATCTGGCTTCCCTTGATGGTGGCCATGATTCCAAGGATCAGCGAATAAATCCAAGGAATCCAAAAACCCGCTGTTCCCAAGCCAATGCCAAAGCATGTCAGGATGGCCAGTATTCCCCCCACAAGGGTCATAATGGAGATGGACTGCATTTTCCCAGGTATTGCAGGCTTGCCGTCGCGCTTGTAAACAATTTTGCCGTAGCTGAGTTCCTTAATTTGGTTCAGTGGGAGCCATTCGCCGTCGGGTGTTTTTCGGACCAGCGAGTTGCCGTCTATCCGACCGCCTTTCGCCCATTCGAGAATATTTCCCTCATCCACGGGGCCATAAATATTACCGTCATCTGCCTTGAGTTCATACATGGTTATTTCCTTCGAAGCGGAATTGTAACGAGAGTTAATCGTCGGTCAACTCTTCCAGTTTGCGTTTGGCAAGGCCGTCGTCGATGACGGATGCGGCCAGGTCCCAGCCTTCAAGTGCCGAGTCGGTCTTAGCAGCAACGAACAGTGCGTGGGCGGCATTGAGCAGAACGGCATCCCGGCGCGGGCCGCGATCTTCGCCGGCAAGAATG
>CAJWPV010000017.1 GCA_913045395.1 uncultured Verrucomicrobiota bacterium
AACTACAAGGGGCTGGCGAACGAGGCGTTCATCGAGAAGGTTCATGATGCCGGGTTGGAGTTGTTCACCTGGACGGTCAACTCGCCAGCCGAGGCCAGGCGACTGGCCAGGCTCGGCATCAACGGCATCACCACCGACCGACCGGCCTGGCTGCGGGAGCGGCTGAAGTGACGAGGCTGCCGGTTAAAGTGTAACCTTGGCTAAGCGGTCGGCGTTTAAAGGTCGTTGAGGATGGTTGTGTTTTTCCGTCGTTTTTTATTTCCGTCACTGCTGTGCGCTTGGCCAACGGCTTTTGCGCAGGATGCCGACTTGGAAACAGAGGATCTCGACAGGGAGATCGCGGCGATCGAGAAGGAGTTGATGGAGGAAATCTCTGTCTGGGATTACAGCACTGACCTGCGGATTGGCGGCGGCTACAAGGAGAACGTCACCCTGTCGGCCTTCGGCGAGGAATCGAGTCCCTTTGCCGCAATTGGTTTCGACTTTGTGGCCATCCGGATTCCACTCGCAGAAGATGGGGTGGAGGTTACAGTGTTCGGCGCGTTGGATGAGCGCCGCTATCTCGGCGCCGAGAGCGTGGATTCAGAACAGTCCGGCCTGCTCAATGTCAGCCTAGAAAAAAGCCTGTCTCAGCATTGGAAACTAAAGACGGACATCCGTGTCATTTACATCGACGAAATATTTGACGCGTCGTTGACCGAGGACGACATCGGGACGGTGCAGGTGGTTGGGAAACAAATCAGCCTTGAACCGGCGTTGCGCCGGAGGCTTCCGGCGGACCTGTGGGTTGAGGCCACGCCGGAAGTCACGCGCCAATATTTCGCCGAACCGCTGGATGACTACCTGGAAATTGGCGGCCGAATATCGCTCGGGGTGGACTACGGATTTCAGTCTGAGCTGCTCCTTTACGTGGAGACATTGCGGCGCGATTACGACACGCGCAGCCAGCGGGATGAGATCGGTTTTTACATGCCGGACACCGACCTGAGCTACGACCGCCCGGAGCGCGGCGTCGAGTGGGCGCATTACTGGGACAGCAGTCGACGATTGCGCATGCGCACACGCTACTCGATTCTCGAGAACGAGGACAGTGGTTCAGGGTATTTTGATTATCGCCGCGAACGAATTTCACACAGTTGGCGCTATCGCGCGGCCCCGTGGAGCGTCTCGGCAACGGTGCGCAAGGCCACCTACGAGTACGACCTCCAGCGTTCCGCTGATTTTTTCAATCCCCGCCAGCGCGGCGACCTGTCATGGGACATCACGGTTGGGTACGAGTACAACGACCACTTGACGTTCCAGCTTGGTTATGAGCAGGAGAGCATCAACTCCAATGTCCCGCAGGACGAATACCGCTACCGCATTTACACCGCCGGAATCGACTGGGGGTTTTAGGCGGGAAGGCCTGGAAACCGGGCTTTGATTCTGAGTAACTGGCCAAGCGAGACGGGTTGCAAACTTCTGAATAGAACAGTAGCTTTCGGCGTACCGATAGGGCGATGCAGCATCACGGGCCAAGATTGAGCGATCATTTTTTTACGCGGCGCGAATTCTTGTCCCGCTGCGGCATTGGCATGGGCGGCTTGGCGCTTAGCTCAATGTTGCCTGATGCCGCGCAGGCGTCCGCTTCATCGACGCTCTCGGTCAAGGGGCCGCATTTCACTCCCCGGGCCAAGCGGGTTATCCATATTTTCCTCAACGGCGGCCCTTCTCATGTCGATACGTTTGACCCCAAGCCGTCATTGCAAAAATACGCGGGCAAACTTCTCCCGATGAGCAACCTGCGGACGGAGCGCAAAACAGGCGCGGCGTTTCCGAGCCCGTACAAATTCAATCGGCACGGCCAAAGCGGCACGGAGGTCAGCGAGATCTTCCCGCACACCGCGAAGTGCGTCGACGATATTGCGGTGATCCGTTCCATGCACGCTGACGTGCCGAATCACGAGCCGTCGCTCATGCTGATGAACTGTGGCGAGGCGCGGTTGATCCGGCCAAGCGTTGGCTCGTGGGTAACGTATGGGCTTGGCAGCGAGAACCAGAATCTGCCCGGCTTCATCGTCATGTGTCCCGGAGGTTACCCGATCCAGGAGTCGCAAAACTGGCAGTCCGGTTTTCTTCCAGGTATTTACCAGGGCACACACATCGACACCCGGCACACCTCCGTCGAGAAACTGATCCAACACATCAAGAATCGTGGGCTCTCTCTTACTGAGCAGCGACGGCAACTCGATTTCATTCAGGAGCTCAATCGCCGGCACGCGGCAAAGCGGCGGAAGGACGCGCAACTCGAGGCGCGCATCCAGTCGTTCGAGTTGGCGTACCGGATGCAGATGCAGGCGAGCGACGCGTTCGACGTCAACCGTGAGCCAAAGCACATCCGTGAGTTATATGGCAAGGGGACGCAGGCGCGGCAGTTGCTCATAGCGCGTCGCCTAGTCGAGCGCGGCGTGCGGTTTGTGCAGGTGTGGCATGGTTCAGGCCAGCCGTGGGATAACCACGATGACATTGAGGTGAACCACCGTCGCTTGGCGGGGCAGTGTGACCGGGGGATCGGCGCGCTGCTCAAGGACCTAAAGCAGCGTGGGATGCTCGACGAGACGCTGGTACTTTTCGGAGGGGAATTTGGCCGGACACCGACCGTCGAGTTGCCGACGCCCGGTGCGAACGCCGGCAAGATCAACGGCCGCGACCACAATCACCACGGTTTCACAATGTGGATGGCCGGCGGTGGAGCCAAGGGCGGGAGCGTTTACGGCGCGACCGATGAGTTTGGTTTCCGCGCGGAGGTCAACCGCATGCACGTGCACGACCTGCACGCCACCATGCTGGCGATGCTGGGGTTCGACCACGAGAAATTCACCTTCCGCCAGGCTGCCCGTGATTTCCGGCTGACCGACGTGCACGGCAAAGTCGTTCACGACCTGATCGCCTAGCAAGCGGCGGTAGGGACGGCTGTCAGAGCCGTCCGCAATGAACTCGTAACGGCCGGTCCGGAGGGTCGACCCTGCATAGTTTCTGCGGTTAACCCCAGAGTTGGCGGTCGAGCGTCCGATATTGGAGGGTTTCGGAGAGGTGATCGCTGTTAATGGCGTCGGCACCGGCAAGGTCGGCGATGGTGCGGCTGACCTTCAATATCCGGTCGTATGCACGGGCGCTTAGGTTCAGTTCGTCCATCGCCATTCGCAATAGGTTCTTCGGCTCGTCGGCGAGTTGGCAATACTGCTTGATATCGCGCGCCTGCATGCGGGCGTTGCAGGTGACACGGACTCTACCGTCGAAGCGCTGCTCCTGAAGCTGCCGTGCGGCGATGACGCGGTCGCGGATGCTGGCCGATGGTTCTCCGTCGCGCTTGGCTGTGATTTCCTGAAATCTCACCTGCGGTACCTCGACGTGCAGGTCGATCCGGTCGAGCAACGGGCCGCTGATTCGGCCGAGGTAGTTTTGAATCTCGCGCGGCGAGCTGCTTGACTCGCCCGGCATCTTACCATCCGGCGTGGGATTCATGGCTGCGACGAGCATGAATGCCGATGGAAATGTCATTGAGCCGGCGGCACGGGAGATGGTCACGTTGCCTTCCTCGAGCGGTTGGCGCAGGGTCTCGAGGACATTGCGCTTAAACTCTGGCAGCTCATCGAGGAACAACACGCCATTGTGCGCCAGCGAGATTTCTCCTGGTGTGGGGTTGATGTTGCCGCCGAGTAGACCGGCGTCGCTGACGGTGTGGTGCGGCTTGCGGAAGGGTCGCTGCGTGACCAGCGCCTCGCCCGGTTTTAGTTGCCCGACGATGCTGTGGACGCGGGTGACCTCCAGTGCCTCCTCGAGCATCAATGGCGGCAGAATGCCAGGGAGCCGCTTGGCCAACATCGACTTGCCGGTGCCGGGCGGGCCAATCATTAACACGTTATGGCCGCCGGCGGCCGCGATCTCGAGAGCGCGCTTGACCGACTCCTGGCCCTTTACTTCGGCGAAGTCTGGGACATCGATGTCCCGCGCGGCGAACAGTTTCTCGAGATCGATCTGCTTGGGCTCGATTGTCTCCCGGCCCTCGAGGAACGCGGCGGCCTCGCGAAGATTCGCGACGGGGTAAACGTTCAGGCCATCGACGACGGCGGCTTCGGCGGCGTTGTCGCTTGGCACCATAATGCCGTGCATGCCAATCGCGCGCGCTTTGAGGGCGATGGGCAACACGCCTTTCACTCGCCGCACGGCACCGGTCAGTGCGAGTTCACCAACCATCATGATGCGTTCAAGTTGACTTGACTCGAGTTGCTCGCTGGCGGCGAGCATGCCGATACCGATGGAGAGATCGAAGCTTGGCCCCTCCTTGCGGATGTCGGCCGGGGCGAGGTTGATGGTGATTCGGCCCAGCGGCATTTTGAAGCCGGAATTGGTCAGGGCGGTGGTGACGCGGTCGCGCGACTCGCGTACGGCGGCATCCGGTAGGCCTACGATGACGACGAGCGTTTCTCCATAGCCGTCATTCACCTCGACCTCGACCGCGTGAGCGGCAATTCCCTGGACGGCGGCACAATGGATCTTGGCTAACATGGCTTGGGTTTACTCCGGTTTGGTTTTGCGGGCGACGCGACCGGCGAACCTTGCCTTGTCTATGACGTTCAACTTATGAAGTCCGTTGGCAATCTTTTCCTGTTCATCGAATGCCTCGAGCTTGAACAGGAATTGACTCCCTTCGGACCGGAGCACTTGAGCGCGGCAGTTGACCGCTTGGCCAAGTGGCGTGGGGGCGAGGTGCTCGATATCCACCAGGGTGCCGACGGTGCTCTCGGTCGGCTCAAGGTGTGGGAGCATGGCCTGCCGGGCGGTGTGTTCCATGAACCAAATCAGCCAGGGTGTCGCCAGCACCGCCGGCATACCTTCCTCGGCGAAGTCGATGATGTGCTTGGCCTCAACGACGAACCGGATTTTGGCGACTTGGCCGGGCCTGGGGCGGGATTTCATGGCGATGGGTGCATGGCCTCTTATTAGGCGCGGCCCTATCTAAGCCTAAAACCGTCCGTTTGGCCAAGCGCTTGACACGTAAAATTCTTCTTTTCAAACGGCTATAGAATGGGTTGGATTGCCCCTGTCGAGCGACTTGGTCTCGGCACTTGGCCAAGGGCCATGAAAAAGGTTGAGTCAGTTTAAAACATTGCATCCGGGTTCTGGATGGGCGGCCGCTGGGTTGCCGTTAACGTGTGCAGGTTCACAGTTGAGCCCGGCGCCCCAATGAAGACCGACACCTCTTCCCCCAATCCTGGGCCGTGGCTGAGTGCATACTGTGGGCAGTTGACGCCCCACCCAACTCAAGAGGAAAGGGCTTAGCGCTATGAAATTTATTCCAACAGCCTTGTTTACGTTAACCAACGGCAAGTCGTCGGGCCGGCGCAATGTCCGTCAGTTGATCAGTTTGGTTCTAGTAGTTTTGCTCTTCATCCTAATCTCAAGTGTTGTGTTTCATTGGATCGCAACACATGAGAACATGGTAAGGGACAATAATGATATCGAGCTCAAATGGTACGACGGCTTTTATTGGACTATGGTCACCATGTCCACGCTCGGTTACGGGGATATCACTTTCAGCTCACCGTTGGGCAAGTTTTATTCATTGGGAGTGATGCTTTTCGGTATGTTTTCAATGTTCGTTATTCTCCCTTTTGCTTTCATCCGTTTTGCCTACGAGCCATGGATGGAAGCGCAGAATGCGGCCCGCACTCCGCGGACTCTGCCGGAGGATATTCGCGGGCATGTCATTATTACGAATTTTGATCCGGTCAGTCGGGCACTCATTCATAAGCTGGAGCAGTATGGAAACCCATACGTGCTGCTGGTTAGTGACAAGGACGAGGCATTGCGGTTGCATGACCAGGGCGTTGCGGTTGCGGTGGGGGACCTGGATGATCCGGAGGCCTTCCGGAATGTCCGCGTCGAGCAATCGGCGATGGTCGTGGCTACCGGCAAGGACGAGGCCAACGCCAACATCGCGTTCACCGTGCGTGAGTTGGCGGACAACAAGGTCCGGGTGGTGACGCTTGCCAAGTCTGAGGCATCGATCGACATCCTGGAATTGGCCGGAAGCCGCAACGTCATTCGACTGGGTGAGATGATGGGTCAGTTCCTTGCGCGTCGCACCATCGGCAATGATGCTCTAGCGCACGTGATCGGGCATTTTGACGAGCTGCTTATCGCTGAGGCGATGGTTGTGGGCACGCCGCTTGTTGACAAGACACTGGCCGAGTGCAACTTCCGAGAGATGAGTCACACCAGCGTGGTCGGGGTATGGGATCGCGGCGAATACAAGGGCGCCGGCCCGGATACCAAGCTCAGTGAGAGCACAGTTCTAGTACTGGCCGGGTCTAAGGACATGATTCAGAACTACAATCAGTTGTTCTGCATCTATCAAACCGAGGAATCCCATGTGGTCATTATCGGTGGTGGCCGAGTGGGCCGTGCCACTGCACGAGCCTTGGCCAAGCGCGGGCTCCGATACACGATCATTGAGGAATTGCCGGAGCGGATTCGCAACAAGAAATATTATGTCGAAGGCAGCGCTGCGCGTATAGAGGTGCTTGAGGAGGCTAAGATTAGAGAAGCTTCCACGGTCATCATCACCACCGGCCAGGACGACACCAATATTTACCTCACAATCTACTGCCGCAAACTCTGCCCGGAAATTCAAGTGATCAGCCGGGCCAACACCGAGCGAAACGTCGGCACACTGCACCGAGCCGGGGCTGACTTCGTGGCGTCGTACGCCTCGATGGGGGCGAACATCATCTTCAATCTGCTCAAGCACAGCGATATCCTGATGGTAGCTGAAGGCCTAAACGTCTTCCGGATCGAGTTGCCGGAGTCTCTCGGGGGTAGATCGTTGGTCGAATCCGAGATTCGTGGGCGCACCGGCTGCAGTGTGATCGCCATTCAGCGTGAAGTTGACGGCCACGACGCCTACATGGTCCACTTCGAGCCGACTGAAGTGCTACAGAAGGGTGACGAACTGGTGCTCATCGGCGACATCGAGTCCGAGGAAGCCTTCATCAAGACCTTCGTCAGTTCCTAGAACAGATTAAACTGATTCCTTTAAGTGTCACTGTTTCCTGAGTCGAATGCCTTGGGATTTAAGGCGGTCGATAATGACGGCGATCAGGATGACGGCTCCGTAGATGACATTTTGCATGTGGGACTCGACGCCGGTGAGGTTCATGCCATTATTTATGACAGCGATGATGAATGCGCCAATCAGTGTTCCTAATATTTTTCCCTGACCACCGGCCAGACTGGTGCCCCCGACTACCACGGCCGCGATGACTTTCAGTTCCACGAGTTCACCTGACTTGGGATCACCGGTGGTGTGAAGGGAAGCTTCCATAACGCCCCCCAGCCCTGCTAGTAGTCCGGTGAGGGTATACACGAAAAGTAGCACCCATTTCACAGGCACACCGGATAGTCGCGCAGCTTCCCGGTTGCCGCCGACGGCGTAAATGTAGCGGCCGATAGAGGTGCGCGTCATTAGCACATGGGCGATGGTATACAGGATCAGCATGAGGATTACGCTGTTGGGGAGCCCGAAAAAGTCGCGCCCGCGCCCCAGCCAGCCGAAAGATTCGTTTTGGACGGCAATCGGTTCCGAGTCGGCGAAAATGAAAGCTAGGCCACGGGCACTGAACATGATGCCCAGCGTGGCTATGAAGGCCGGGATGCCGAACAGTGTCACCAGTCCACCGGTGAACAGCCCGGCCAGCCCGCAAACGAGAACCCCTGCCAAAGCACCCAGCCAAAGATGACCGGTGGTAGGTGCGTCGCCGCCCAGTGATTGTATTGACAAGGCAGTGATGACACCGGAGAGGGCGATCAGGCTGCCGACTGACAAGTCGATTCCAGCAGTGATAATGATCATGGTCATCCCGATGGCGATGATGGCGACCACGGAGATTTGCTTCATGATGTTCAGCAGATTTCCACGCTTTAAAAAATTGGGCCAGCGGTAACTTTCTGGCTGCAATATTTTGGCCTTGGCCAAGTTGGGATGGGTTTTGCCTAGCTTGTGGAGATTGTCGTTGCAGAAGTCGCCCATGCGCTTGTCTGTCAAGATTCCTGAAAGTTCTTCTCCTGAATTACCAAAATCTTCTAAGGTTTTACGAGCGTCGGCCGCTTGGCCAATAGTCGTCTTTGCAATTGTCACAGGGCTATTCGCTAGTGTCTCAGACAAGGTTTTAGCAAAAAGTTCACGATCTTCGCCCTGCCAAATAAGGATGATGATGTTGGAGCCTACGGGGAGTTCGCTCTCCGATCGCTTGGCAAGTTGTTCGGCGGCAGCGGCGCTCGTTGGAGATTGTTCCTTAATAGTCACGACGCTAAAGCCGATACACAGAAGCAGTAGGACGACCAGGGTGCCGTAGTCAGAAAACAGTTTTGCGTAACCAATATTTTTCATGCGGCCAACGGTTGTCGGCGGGTCGCCAGCTTCATGATGTCTTCTTGGCTGGCTTGAGCTACATCGGTTATTTCTCCAGTGACAATGCCTTCGTTCATGACGAGGATGCGGTCGCTCATGCCCAGCACCTCGGGCAATTCGGAGCTGATCATGAGGATGGCCTTCCCATCGGTGGCGAGTTGATTGATAAGTTGGTAAATCTCGTATTTGGCACCGACGTCGATACCGCGTGTGGGTTCATCGAAGATGATGACTTCTGCGTTGCGTTGGAGCCACTTGGCCAGGACGACTTTTTGCTGGTTGCCGCCGGAGAGGTTGCCGGTGATTTGTTCGGGGTCGGCGATCTTGATTTGGATTTGATCGACGTAACGAAGGAATTCCCGTGATTCCTCCCGTTGGCGAATGAAGCCAAGCGAAGCAAACTGGCTCAGGTTGGGCAGTCCGAAGTTTTCACGGGCGGTTTGGCCAAGCACCAGGCCGTGAGTCTTACGGTCCTCGGTGAGTAGGCAGATGCCCTGCCGGATGGCGTCGCGCGGTGACTTGATTCTAATCCGTTTGCCGTCGAGGCAGATGACGCCATCCTCAAGTCGGTCGGCACCGAATAGTAGTCGGGCGGTCTCGGTGCGACCGGCACCGACGAGGCCGGTTAGGCCGAGCACCTCGCCGGCATGAATGTTGAACGACACGCTCCGGACTTGGGAGCCATGTTGAAGGTTGGTGACTTCGAATCGCGCTTGGCCAAGCGCGGCCTCGCGCCTGGGAAATTCCTTCTCGAGACTGCGGCCCACCATCAACTCGATCATTTTCTCGCGAGTGAGGTCGCCAATTGGCCGGGTGTCGATGTGTTCGCCATCGCGCAGGATGCTCACGCGGTCGGCAACCTCAAAAATTTCATCCAGGCGATGACTGATGTAGATGACGCCGATGCCGTGTGACTTGAGCTCATCTATGACCCTAAACAGGCCCTTGGTTTCGCGTGGAGAGAGGGCAGCGCTGGGTTCGTCCATGACGATGATGCGGGCATCCTGGGCGAGTGTCTTGGCGATCTCGACGATCTGTTGCTGGGCGACGCTGAGTTGGCGGCACTCAGCCTCGATCGGGATATCGACGCCAATACGTTCAAACAGAGCTATTGCCTTGGTTGATTCGCTGCGCTTGGGGATGAAACTAAGTCGGCCGGGTTCCAGTCCGAGGAAAATATTTTCACGTGCGCTCAGATAAGGAATGAGGTTGAACTCCTGATAAATAATGCCGATACCGGAGGCCTGCGATAACTGCGGCGTGGCAACGCTGGCCGCTTGGCCGTTGATCTCAATGGTGCCTTCATCCGGTTGATGCGCACCACCGAGTACCTTGATCAGCGTGCTTTTGCCTGCGCCATTCTCACCGAGCAACGCCAGCACCTCACCGGCTTGCAGCGTTAGGTCGACCCCCTTGAGCGCCTTGACTCCTGGGAACGACTTTCGAATGCCGCGCATTCGAAGCAGTGGTGTTCCGCTAGGCAGGTCAGGGGTGGGGGGCATGCAGTCGGGTTAGTTCAACTCAGGATCCTGATCAGCAGCGGCTTTATCGTAGAGCGTGGCCGGAATGAGGGCATCCTTTTCGTACTCCTCACCTGCAAGATACTTGATGATGTTCTGGACGATCTGTTGCCCCATCTTGTCCGGATGCTGGATCGGGTCGGCGAAAATTTTACCATCCTTGATGCCCTGTTTGCCGTCCAATTGACCATCAAAACCAATGATCTTGATTTGGTCCTGCTTCTTGGCTTCCTTGATGGCGGTGTAGGCGCCCAGTGCGGACGGGTCGTTGATCGCGAAGACTGCATCCAGATCGTCGTGTGCCTGGAGGGCGTCTGCGGTCGACTGGTATCCCTCGGTGCGGGCTCCGTTGCCGTTGAGTTCGGCAACGATTTGAATTTTGCTGCTAGAGCGATCGGAGTTGTATGCGTCGATAACTTTCTTGAAACCGGCTACTCGGAGGACGCAGGAGTTGGCTTTTTTAAAATCTAGAATGAGCACTTTGCCACCATTTTCCCCGAGCGCTTTAATCATCGCCTGGCCGGCGAGTTCACCGCCCTGAAAGTTGTCGGTGCCGACGTGTCCAGCAATTTCAGCTCCCTCTGCCGCGCACTTAGCATCGACCGTGAACACCGGAATACCCTTGGCATTGGCTGATTTCACGGCGGGCCCGATCGAGAGCCGGTCGCATGGTACGAGTATGATGGCGGTAACACCGCTTGAGATGAAATCGTCGAATTGATCGGTCTGTTTTTTTACATCCATGTCCGGATCGACCATGAGT
>CAJWPV010000018.1 GCA_913045395.1 uncultured Verrucomicrobiota bacterium
ACACTCGCCACCAAGGGTGAAGCCGCCGCGATCCTGGCCACCGGCAATTCGCAGATTCAGTTCCTGAAAATGCTGGTCGAATTAGGCGGCATAGACTGGAGCAACATGACGCTGTTCCATATGGACGAGTACCTCGGTGTTGACAAAAATCATTCGGCCTGTTTCCGACGCTATATGCGTGAGCGCGTGGAGAGCCAGGTGAATCCGAAGGTGTTTCACTATCTTGGCGGTGACGCGCCGGAGCCGATCGCTGAGTGCGAACGCTACGAAGCCCTGCTCAAGGCACAACCGATCGACCTGTGCTGCATGGGTGTCGGAGAAAACGGGCACATTGCATTCAACGATCCGCCGGTGGCCAATTTTGAAGATGAGCGCCTGGTGAAGATCGTGGAGTTGGATGTCGCCTGCCGAATGCAACAGGTTAACGAAGGGCATTTCCCCGACCTTGAGGCGGTACCGAAATACGCACTGACGCTGACAGTGCCAGCACTGTGCTCGGCGAAAAAAGTGGTGTGCGTGGCTCCAGAGGCGCGCAAGGCAGAAGCGGTCAAGGCAATGCTGGAAGGCCCGGTGAGCACAGACTGTCCAGCATCCTTTCTGCGAACACAGAGCCAAGCCGGACTGTATGTGGATTCCGACTCCACCCGCTTGCTGGATAGTTTTTGAGCGGAAGGATCACCCGCCGGGAGGAACCGGAGGAAGTAGCGGACCCGGTGGGATGCCTGGTGGCCTTGGAGGCCCATCCATAGATGCATCCGCCGGCCGAGCATCATCCAGTTCCTGTTGAAACGGCAAAGGGGGCATGGGGACACCCTTGCTTTCCGCCAGATCCTTTTGGTGGATCATTTCCAATGCTTGGACTGTCGAGTCCCCACCTTTCATAGGCGGTGGTGCTGGGTAGGTACGCGCACGACTGGGAACGGCACGAGTTTGTCTCGATGTACTCAAGGGAGCGCGGGAACCGGTCTGAGTTGACGCTCCTCTCGTTGAACTTCCGCTGGACCGGGAACTGGTGGTTCCCGAACTCCTGCCACTACTGCTTGGCTTCGACCCGCTGGTTGAGCGTGATGAGGTGGATGATCTGGATTTGGACGACCTAGATGGAGCCTTGGCCACGGCGGTCTTGTAGGTGTGCTCATCGTTCTTAAGACTCAATTCGATCGGACTCCCATCCTTGATCAAATTGACCGTACCCGACTTTGCATCAATTGAGGTTATCTCAATTGACCCCTGCTTGTCGCCCACCGGTATCTGAAGATACTTCGTTTCGGGTGGCTTAGCACTGGAATCAATCAGCGCGAGGCACGCTTTCTCCACACCTTTCAACCGATAAATCCCGGTGAACTTGAGGTCGAGGTTTTTGGGGGGTTCAGGCGGAGCGGCCCTTGAGGGCGCAGGGGTATCGGTCAGGTCAAATGCATTGCGCTTGATGATCGTAAGGAACGGATTCGCGCCGATCTTCGAATCCTTCGCAGCGAACAATCCACCGTGCAACAAGCCCAGCATCCCCAGTATCGGGATTATCCTGTAGATCGGGCCTTCTTTTTTTATCCGCGTCACGGTCGAATGAAACACCATGGGGCACAAATGGTTGCGCCTGGCCGGTTTATTAATAGGCCGCCTGCGCACCCTTGACGGTGCGTTTCCGCATCCATGGCATCATGGAACGCAGACGGGTTCCCACTTTCTCGATGTTGTGCGTCTCGCCGGCTTTGAGCAGCTTGTTGTACTGTTTGTAGCCACCCTTGTATTCGCGAACCCATGCCTTGGCAAATTTTCCGTTTTGAATGTTCGTAAGCGCCTCCTTCATGCGCTTCTTCACGCTGGAGTCGATGATCTTCGGTCCCATCTTCACATCTCCCCACTTGGCCGTCTCCGAAATCGAGAAACGCATGCCGCTGATGCCGGCCTCGTTTATCAGGTCGACGATCAGTTTTAATTCGTGCAGGCACTCGAAGTAGGCCATCTCCGGTTGGTAACCGGCCTCGACCAGCACCTCGTAGCCGGCCTGGATCAGTGCGCTCGTTCCGCCGCAAAGCACGGTCTGCTCACCGAACAGGTCAGTCTCGGTTTCCTCCTTGAAGGTGGTCTGTATAACCCCGGCGCGTGTCCCGCCGATTCCCTTGGCCCAGGCGAGCGCGATCTTCTTGGCCTGACGGTCGGCATTTTGATAGATGGCAATGAGGCTGGGCACCCCCTTTCCCTCGACGTATTGGCGACGGACAATGTGACCCGGCCCCTTGGGTGCCACGAGGATCACGTTGATGTCCTTCGGCGGAACAACCGTCTTGAAGTGAACCGCGAAGCCGTGGGAAAAGAGCAGCGTCTTGCCCTTGGCCAGGTTCGGCTTGATGTCGTCCTTGTAAACACCGGATTGACGGGTGTCCGGCACAGCAACAAAAATGACATCCGCCCTCTTAACGGCCTCAGCATTGGAGTAAACCTTGAACCCCTTGCTCCTTGCCACCTTTGCTGACTTGCTTCCCTTGTAGAGACCGACGATGACCTTCACGCCGCTTTCCTTAAGGTTGAGTGCATGAGCGTGGCCCTGCGAACCGAAGCCGAGCACGGCCATGGTCTTTCCCTTGAGGACTTTCAGATCTGCGTCTTTATCGTGATATACTTTTGCTGCCATGGTTTCAGATTAAAATTATTTGCGGGCCAAGGCCACCTTGCCGGTTCGGGTCAGTTCCTGTACGCCAAAGGTCTCCATCAGCCCGAGAAATTTCTCCACCTTACTCTCGCTGCCCGTGATCTCGATAGTGACACTCGCTGGCTGCACATCCACAATCTTGGCGCGGAAAATATCGGTAACCTGCATCACCTCGGCACGGGACCGGGAGTCCACCCCCACGCGCACCAGTACCAGCTCGCGATCAACGTACTCACCGTCACGGAAATCCTGCACCTCGATCGAGTCCACTAGCTTGTTCAACTGCTGGACAATCTGGTCAAGCGTCGCATCGTCGCCGCGGGTGACGATCGTCATGCGCGACATGCTAGGGTCATGTGTCGGCGCAACGTTGAGGGAATCAATATTGAATCCCCTACCACTGAACAACCCCGCGATGCGCGTCAGCACGCCGAACTTGTTCTGGACCAGCACTGAAATTGTGTGTCGCATGATTGCGTGATCCCTTGGGCAAATACAAACCCGCGCGCCAACCAGCCGCAGGAAGCCCGGAAAACCGGGTGGGGAAGCTAGGCCAATGGAAAAACGGGGTCAATTCGTTTTTACAAAATCGACCCCGTCATCAGGCGCAGCTCCCAGCGCTAGGACGAAAACCGCTTGGCATAAGCGCCCTGCACTTAACGAAGGGTTGTCCCAGTTTGCACCTGAGTTTCCGACTGGGCCTTCAATGCCTCCGTTCGGCGAAGCAACTGATCGTTGCTCCTACGATCCATCCACATGCTCTCGTATAGAACCTGCTTGAGTGTCTTCGACTTGGGGTGAAGCCAAGGTAGTTCATTCTTCAGCAAACCCAAGATTCGGTTTTTCTCTTAAACTTCAAGTTGGTCACGCCTGGCGATACGCTGTGGAGCACGCTCGACATTGACCAGCTGGACCATGACTGATTTCCAGTCGAATCCTGATACCGAACCTGATAAGGCCAATGCCATAATTACACCATAAAATCTTCAAAAAACAGACTCTTACAGGCAACTAATGTGCCTAGCTCCATTTATCTTGCACAAAATTAATGATAACTCTTTCAAATTCATTGGCTTGGCCCGGGCTCCTGTGTCTGTAAAGTCGTGGCGGATTTGTAATGGACTCAGTCAAAAAAACAACCAAACCAAAGCCAACACGCTGGTGGCCAGCCGTCATTATCGTAGTCGGATTCACCCTTACTTTGGGTTTAATTTGGTCTACCGGCTCCGAGGACCAGGCAAATCAGGTGATCATAATCCTCAGCGCTACCGCGCTTACCTCAATACTACTGTTGACATGGATGCTCTTTTTCTCCCGCTTACCCAAGCACACCCGGCTGCGCAATTTCGGCGGCTTGCTTGGCGTGATTGTCTTGTTTTGCGCCTGTTTCCGGTTCAGCCAGTTCAGCGGGAACATGATGCCGCTGTTCGAATGGCGATGGGGCAAGCACACCTTGCCAAGCGCTACTGGCAACGATGCCAATCTAAATGGCAACTCCTTAACCAAGCTATCGTTTCCGCAGTTCCTCGGGCCAAGCCGCGACTGTAAAGTGCCCGGCCCCGACCTGGCAACCGACTGGACCACGCAGTCACCCGAAAAACTTTGGCGGCAGCCGATCGGTCCAGCTTGGTCCGGTTTCGCGATCGAAGGCGGCCGTGCTGTTACCCAGGAACAGCGCGCTAAAAATGAGGCTGTTATTTGCTACGACCTGCAGACCGGTTCTGTGCTTTGGCAGCACACCGATGATGGACACTACAAAACCGCTATCGCCGGTGAAGGCCCACGTGCCACGCCAACGATCCATGATACCAAGGTTTACACACTCGGCGCAGCCGGTATGTTGAACTGTCTAGAACTGGCAACCGGCAAGCCGGTTTGGCAGCGCAGCATCGTCAACGATGCCGGACTGAATCTTAATGAAACAATTGATCAAATTGGGATATTAGCTAATCGCAATAAAGCCAAAGAGTGGGGCTATAGCAGTTCACCCTTGATCGTGGACAACCTAGTCATCGTCAGTGCCGGCGGTGACAACGGAAAGTCCCTTGTATCGTACGACAGGATAACCGGCAAACCGGCTTGGTCCGATGGCGGCAGTCGTGCAGGATATAGTTCCCCCTGCATAGTCGAACTTCACGGCGATCCGCAAATTCTCATCTTCAACCAGGACGGCTTGGCCGCACATTCACCGGCAGATGGCTCGATTGTTTGGGAATTCGACTGGAGCGTTCCTTATCCACACGTCTCGGTGCCGCTCACTTTACCGAACAATAGAATTCTACTTAGTCTTGGCTACGGCAAAGGAAGCAAAATGCTTCAAGTTAATTTTAACGAGGGCAAATTTTCGGCAGTTGAACTTTGGAAGTCTAACCGAATGAAGGCCAAGTTCACTAATTTGATTTTCCACAAAGATCACGTCTTCGGACTTGATGATGGCATGTTTGCCTGCATCGACATCGAGCGCGGCCGTCGCAAGTGGAAGGAGGGCCGCTACGGACACGGGCAAATCCTGCTTCGCGGCAATCACATTCTCGTCATGGCGGAAAACGGTGATGTCATCCTGCTCGAAGCCGATGCCGAACAACATGTCGAGCTGACCCGGTTCGCTGCGCTCGATGGCAAGACGTGGAACCCCCCCGCGCTTGCCGGCGAGTATCTGCTCGTGCGTAATCACCGAGAGGCCGCCTGCTACAAACTGCCCCTGGCCAAACCGGCCAAAGTCGCTGCACAATGAAAGAAGATTATGTGCGGCGAAAAGAACGCTGGGCACAGAAGATGTCCGGAAGGGGACGCCCTGCCCGACCCAACGCCGGGCGCCTACCCCCCGGCCAGCACGAAGTGAGCAACTTTCCAGTGCTCGACTTGGGCGTGCACCCCAAAATCCCTCTTGATGAGTGGACGCTGAAAATACACGGCCAAGTTGAGAACCCTCTGACTCTCGACTGGGAGCAGTTCATGGCGCTGCCGCAGTTTCGCGACGTGAGTGATTTTCACTGCGTCACGACCTGGAGCCAATTTGACATGGAGTTTTCCGGTGTCGCCTTCTTCACCCTGACCGATCTCGTCAAGCCGAAGCCAAGCGTGACGCATCTCTTCTTCATCGGATACGACGACTACACGACCAACACTACCCTCGACGCCTGCATGGATGACGACGTGATGATCGCCCACGCCTGGAACGGCCAGCCTTTACCCTTGGAGCATGGCGGCCCGGCACGCGTGATCATCCCCAAGCTTTACGCATGGAAAGGAGCCAAGTTCATCCGGGAGATCATCTTCCGCGACCACGATGAGTTGGGCTTCTGGGAGCAGCGCAAGTACTCGAACACCGCCAACCCGTTCACCGAAGACCGCTTCGCCTGAGTTTGACAGAGCGTTTGGTTATGCGAGTAGGCCGTCGATGATTTTCGGGGTGTCCTCGGGGCCGATGAGGCGCTGATCCAGTCCCTGGTAGCGGTAACTGAAGTTGAATGGATCGAGCCCAAGCAGATGCAGAATCGTCGCCTGCAGATCGTGCACATGCACTGGATTCTTGGCCACGGTATAGCCAAGTTCATCCGTTTCGCCGTAGGTGATTCCATGGTTCAAGCCGCCTCCAGCCATCCAGACGGTAAAGCAGTCCGGATGATGATCGCGACCAAGGAACTTTGAACCGTTGCGCTCCTCGTTCATTGAGGTGCGACCAAATTCCCCTCCCCAAACCACAAGCGTCTCGTCGAGCAATCCACGCTGTTTCAGATCCTGAAGCAACGCCGTGACCGACTTGTCGTTTGAGGCGCATTTCCTCGGAAGTTCCTTGACAAGGTCATTGCTTGCGGCAGTGCCGTGGAAGTCCCAGCCCCAGTCAAACAACTGCACATAGCGTACGCCCTGTTCCACCAAACGGCGTGCAAGCAGGCAGTTATTGGCAAAGGAAGCCTTGCCGGGTTGCGCACCGTATACGTCAAGCGTGGACTGAGATTCGCGGCCGATATCCATCACCTCTGGCACGCTGATCTGCATGCGATACGCCAACTCGTACTGATCGATTCGTGACAGCGTCTCGGGATCCCCAATATCACGGTACTCCTGCTCGTTGAGTTTCTTAAGAGCATCAAGACTGCGACGACGAACCTCTCGGCTCATGCCTTTCGGGTTGGACACATACAAAATCGGGTCGCCAGTGCTGCGGCATTGCACACCCTGAAACACCGAGGGCAGATAACCGCTCCCCCAGAGGCTCTTGCCGCCGGACGGATCGGTGCCGCTGGAAATCAACACCACAAAACCGGGCAGGTTCGCGTTCTCCGAGCCAAGTCCATAAGTGATCCACGACCCCATTGATGCCGAGCCGTTGCGAGGTGAACCGGTGTATAGAAGCATCTGTGCGGGTGCGTGGTTGAACTGGTCGGTGTACATCGACTTCACGAACGTAAGGTCATCCGCCATGCCGGGCAGCGTTGGGTACATGTTGCTGATCCACTGTCCATTCTGCCCGTACTGCTTGAAGGTGTGCGGCGAGCCCAGCAACTTCGGATGACCCTTGATGAACGGCAACCGCCGACCCTCAATGAATTCCTTCGGACACGGCTTGTTATCCAGCTTGTTCAACATCGGCTTGTAATCGAACAGATCCAGTTGCGGCGGTGAGCCGGCCATGTGCAGATAGATCACGTTCTTGATCTTGCGGGCCACCCGCGGTACGCGCGAATCCAGCGGATTCGCCGCGCCCGCCCTGTTCATCAACGTGCCAAGCGCCAACGAACCAAGCCCCATCTGACAGCGTCTTAAAAAATGCCGCCGGGTGATAAACTTTGCCTGTGCGTCGTACAGATTCATTTCGGAAAAGTTAAGCCATCATCAACCCTTCATCAGTAGGGCGTCCATATTCAACAACACATTGGCCACGACAGTCAACGCCGCCATCTCCCGCAGGCTCGCCCCCGGCGGGAGCGGAACTGTTTTACCGTAAAGCGCCTTTGCAGCATCTGGCTGCTCCTGATAATGTGCCAGTTCGCCGTTAAACAGTTCCGTCAATGCCGCCAAGCGACTCGCCTCTACCGGCTTGGCCAAGGTAAGCCGCAGGGCGAACTTCAGCCGGTCCGCCGTCGAGTCTCCACCCTCGGCAAAGATACGGTGCGCCAGCGCCTGGGCAAACTCGACGTACGCCTCGTCATTGAGCGTCACAAACGACTGCAGCGGCGTGTTAGTCCGTATACGCCGCACGGTACAGATCTCTCGGCTCGGCGCGTCGAATGTGGCCATCGACGGATAAGGTACTGTCCGCCGCAGGAAGGTGTAAAAGCCGCGTCGATACCGATCTTCGCTCTTGCTGGTGGCCCAGTTGCGCTGGCCATTGAACGCCGCCTGCCAAAGATTCGGAGGCTGCGGCGGATAGACGGAAGGCCCGTGCATCTTTACACTTTGCAAACCGCTCAACACCAACGCCTGGTCTCGCACCATCTCCGCCTCGAGACGGAATCGCGGCCCGCGGCCAAGCCGAATGTTGCGCGGGTCGCGCTTGGCCAAACCGCCCTGCAGCTTGGCCGACTGTCGGTATGTCGCCGACATCACCATCGTTTTAAGCAACCGCTTCACATCCCAGCGGCCGTCGCGGAATTCCACTGCCAGCCAGTCGAGCAATTCCGGATGGTCGGGGATGTTTCCCTGCGTCCCGAAATCCTCCTCCGTATCGAGCAGGCCGCGGCCGAAAAGCTGCGCCCAAAACCGGTTTACTGCCACGCGCGCTGTCAACGGGTTTCCCGGCTGCAATAGCCACCGGGCCACGCCCATACGATCGCGCGGCGTGCCCTTAGCCGGGGAATGAAACGAAGCAGGGAACCCGGCCTTAACCTCGTTACCCCGGTTCAGGAAGCTTCCCTTGACCATCAGGTGCGTGTCACGTCGCTTGGCCTTGGCCAGTTCGCGCATGTACGGTGTGGTGACAATCGAGTCGTTAACCTTCTTATGCTCCTTACGCTTGCCCTCGATCGATTTACGGACTGGCTCCAGCTCTTTGGCAAACGTCCTGTAATGCGCGGCAATTTTCTCCGACTGGGGGGTGGTACGCTTGGCTTCATCAATCAGCAACACCGGCAAAATGTCCTCCGGAAAGTCGACGCCCCGAACGGCAAAATAAAATCCGCTCTTCTTGTCGTTATTAACGATCTTTAGCAGTAGTTCGCTTTCTCCCTTGGACAGCTTAACACTTACCGTTTCCTGGCCTGCCTTGGCTTCGCGCTTGGTTTTTTCTGACAACACTTCGCGGCCATTAATCCATGCCTTGATGGCATCCCCGCTGCCGAACGAGAGTTGCTGCGTCCCGGCAATGATGGCGTTTAATTTGCGTCGCAAATACACCACCGAGTTGTCCCCGGACTCAAGCACATGCACCTTGCCATCGTTCCACTCAGGCCTGGCTGCCCACTTGACCTCGGCCGCCTCCCCGACCCCGGAACGCGTGAACACCTGCACCTCGGCCAGTGACAAGATCGGCACCTTGCGGCTGTCCAACGGCAGCAATTCGATTCGCACAACCGAAACTTTTCCGTTGGCTTCAATCGGCACGGTAAACCCCTCGTCCGGTTTCGGATTACCCTTGCCATTTTCAAACAAGTCCTTCTTGAACAACAGCTTGCGTTCGGAATCCATCGCTGACACTCGAAACGCCGACAAGCGTTCCGGCACTTCCGCGCGGTTCCAAATCACCACCTGCGTTACATTCGTTGGCTTGAGCAATTCCACTTCCCACCAAGGTGACTTATCATCCGGGTTCTTGGTGTGTGTTACCGTCTTGTCCACGAACTTGCCGGAAGAGTTGCCGTCGATCGCCAGCTTGGCCGGGGCGTCGTTGGACGTTGAGGATTGGCGCGCCTTGCCGCGCGGCGCAACGTTCTCGCCGATGGCCAAGCGCTCCGGGGCGAACGCCCTCGTGAATACGCTTTCAAAGTTGTCGCCCGCAAACGGCCCGCTCGTTTCCCAGTCACCCAGCTCCGGCTTCGGTTTGGCCAGATTACGTAGGGACTTAAGTTCCCAGTCGCGCTGCCCCTTAGTCAAAGCCGGGGTGTGCACGCTGAGCTTGGCCTGCAACGCTTTGATCTCATCATCTATTTTTGCCAAGCGCGTGATTTCTTCATCGGTCGGATAAGGCAGGCGCGGCGAGTCGTCCCCCCGGTCCGCGTCCTCCGTCTGGTTGAACATCGCGTAAAACTGGTAATACTCCGTTTGCGTGATCGGATCGTACTTATGCGAGTGGCACTTGGCACAGCCCATCGTCAAGCCCATCCACACCTGCATGGTCGTGTCCACACGGTCGCGCACTGCTTCGACGCGGAATTCCTCGTCGTCCGTGCCGCCCTCTGTATTGGTCTTTGTGTTGCGATGAAACGCGGTGGCTAACAACTGGTCGCGCGATGGTTCCGGCAACAGGTCGCCGGCCAGTTGCTCGATGGTGAAACGATCGTACGGCATGTTTTGGTTGAAAGCATTGATCACCCAGTCCCGGTACTTCCAAATCACACGCAACGGATCGGAGCCGTAGCCGGCGGAGTCAGCGTATCTCGCAAGGTCGAGCCAGACGCGCGCCCAGCGTTCGCCATAGGCCGGACGGGACAACAGATCGTCCACGAGCAGCTCGTAGGCATTTGGCCGCTTGTCATTGATAAATGTCTCCACTTCTACCGGGATCGGCGGCAGCCCGGTCAGGTCGAGTGACAGGCGGCGAATGAGAGTATAGCGATCGTCCGTTTCACTGGGGCGATCCCCTGTCACCTCAAGTCCGGAAAGGATAAAATGATCGATGCCATTCCTTGCCCAAGCCCGCTCGTTAACCTTGGGGAGATGTGGACGACTCGGTGGTTTAAATGCCCAGTGTCGATCATAAGGCGCACCTTCATCGATCCACTCACCAATTTTGTTAATTTCCTCCAGGGTCAACTTATGCCCGGATTCCTCTGGCGGCATTCGGTCGTCGGAATCGGCGGTAGTGATGCGGGCAAACAACGCGCTC
>CAJWPV010000019.1 GCA_913045395.1 uncultured Verrucomicrobiota bacterium
CGGCCGCCGGCAAGGGGATGGGTGTGGAGGTTTGCCGACGGCCTACGACCCATGGCTGGGATGGGAGGGGGATGCCACAGGTCGCTGAACGCCGAACTTACCCCAATTTTCACTCAAAGCAACCCTCAAAATACCCAATGGGTTTGGCTCAAACTTCACTGACCGCGGCTTGGCTAAGACCAGCCCGAGCCTCGAGATGACGGAGCATACCCTCGAAAACCAGGCGGCCGTCATCCTCGCCTAGGATGTCTTCACTGGCCCGCTCCGGGTGGGGCATCATTCCACAGATATTACGGCCTTCGTTGCAAATACCGGCAATATTCAGCAGGGAGCCGTTGGGGTTCGCGTCATCGGTCAACTCGCCAGCTTCGGTGGTGTACTGGAAAAGGATTTGGTGATTCGCCTGAAGCTTGGCCAGGATCTTCTCGTCTGCGAAGTAGCAGCCCTCGCCGTGAGCGATCGGCACCCGGAGCACCTTCCCTTCCGGCACTTCTCGGGTAAACGGCGAATCGGTGGTTGGCACCTTAAGGTGGACGTGCTCGCAGCGAAACTGCAATGATCGGTTCCGTACCAGCGCCCCCGGCAGCAGGCCGGTCTCGCATAATATCTGGAAGCCGTTGCAGATACCGATAACCAGGCCGTCGTTGTTGGCGAATGCCTTGACGGCATTCATCACCGGGCTGAACTGTGCAATCGAACCAGTGCGCAGGTAGTCGCCGTAGCTGAAGCCGCCGGGCACCACAACGGCGTCGACGTTTCCAATCGATTCCTCCTTGTGCCAGAGAAAGCCGGCGTCCTGCCCGAGGACACTGCGCAGCACATGGACACAGTCCTGGTCACAATTCGAGCCGGGGAACTGAAGGACAGCGAAACGCATTCGGGCCTACTCGATGGTGAAGTGGTAATCCTCGATCACCGGATTGCTTAGCAGCTTGTGACAGGCATCATCGATTCTCGGTCGCCATACCTCGGCGTCGCCTTCGAGCTCGATTTCAAGATATTTGCCGACGTGAACATCTTTCACGCCTTCATAACCCATCTGCTCCAGTGCAGCCTGCACCGTCTTGCCCTGCGGGTCGAGCACCGCCTTCTTGGGGGTGATGACAATCTTGGCTTTCATTCACTGCTCGCACCCGGTGCGGCCAAGGCAGTGTCAGGCCAAGCGCGACGGCGAACCAGTTAATTTTGTTCACAGCCCGAAATTTGCGCCTGGCCAAGTTTTGCTTTGCCGCGGCCAAGCACTTGGCCAAACTCCCCGCGTGAAGCTTTCCTTCCACGGCGCGGTCCGGACGACGACCGGTTCCCGGCATCTGCTCGAGGTCAATGGCACGCGGCTGCTGCTCGACTGCGGCCTGTATCAGGGCAAGCGGCAGGAATCAATCGAACGCAACCAGCAGTTCCCGTTCGACCCCAAGTCGGTGGACGCTGTCATCCTCAGCCACGCGCACATCGACCACATTGGCAACCTGCCCAACCTCCACAAGCAGGGCTTCAAGGGGAATGTTTACTGCACGTTCGCCACACGCGATCTCGCGGCGATCATGCTCGAGGACTCGGCGCAAATTCAGGTCGCCGACGCGGCGTACATTTCAAAAAAACACAAAAAGAAAGGCCTGCCGCCTGTCGAGCCGCTTTATTTACCGGAAGACGCAGAAAGCGCAGTGCGGCAGTTTGTCTCGCTTGGCTATGAGCGGCCGATCCCGGTGGCCAACGGCGTTACGCTGACCTTCCGCGACGCCGGTCACATCCTCGGCTCGGCGCAGGTTATTCTCGACATCAACGAGAGCGGCACAAAACGGCGGCTGCTGTTCAGCGGCGACATCGGCCGTGGCGACCACGCGATCCTGCGCGACCCGCAGTCGGTTGAGGATGTCGATGTGTTGCTCGTCGAGAGCACCTACGGCAAACGCGAGCACACGGCGCAATCTGGGCTGTCGGACGAAGTCGAGGCGCTGCTCGCCGGCACGCTGAACAACGGCGGCAAGGTGATCATCCCGGCGTTCTCGGTGGGGCGCACGCAACTGCTTGTTTACACGCTGCACCAGCTCGTCGATGCAGGCCGGCTACCAGACTTCCCCATCTATGTGGACAGCCCACTGAGCGTGAACGCCACCGAGGTTTTCCGGCTGCACTCCGAGTGTTTCAACAGCGACATCTACACGTTCCTGCGCGAGAAGGAGAACCCGTTCGGCATGGACAACCTGACATACATCCGCAAGGCGTCCGAGTCGATCAAGCTTAACAGCCTCGACGGCCCGGCGATCATCATCAGCTCAAGCGGGATGTGCGAAGCGGGACGCATCCGGCATCACTTGAAGAACAATATCAGCGACCCGAACGACCTCATCCTGTTTGTCGGTTACTGCGCCTACAACACGCTGGGCTCGGTGATCCGAGCCGGCATCGATCCGGTCTACATCTTCGGCGAACCACACAAGGTGAAGGCCAAGATCGCCAGCTTCGACGGATTCTCCGGCCACGCCGACAAAAACGAGCTGGCCGACTACGTAAAAAGCCTCACTGGGGATATCAAACAAATCTTCGTCGTCCACGGCGAAGAGGACTCGAGCCTGGCCTTCGCAGACACCCTGCGCCAACTAAAGCCAAGCGCGGAAGTCACTGTGCCGGAGTTGAACGAAACGTTTGAAGTCTAAAACCAGGCGTTTAGCCAAGCGCTTGGTTACTTGCCGCAGCGCGCTTTAAGTCGTTCGTCCGGCGTTTGGTAAGCACGGGTGCGGAAGAGGAAATCGACAATGCTGCCTTCGTGCGGCTGCAGCCAATTGAGCGCGATGGTGGGCAGCGGGCCGATGTTGAGGCGATCGATGTTGGTGGCGTCTGTGAGCTGCGCGGCCCAGGCTTCGTCATTCGTGATGGCCGAGGCGACAAGGGTGCCGCCGATTTTTTCGATCATCTTTTCCTGCGGGCATTTCACTACGCTGGTGAAGGGAAACATGTACTCGGTATTCGCCATCTTTAGGTCGGGCGAATCGCAGTGGAGAATGGTGGGGCGGATGTAATCACAACGCTCCATCTGCTCGAGGCGCGGTCCGTGCTTTTCAGTGACATGTGTGGTGCCGTTCTCCTCACAGCCTTCCTCGATCATTCCCCAAACCGCCTCAGCTTGGCCGGGCACGGTGAAGGCAGCGAGGCCGGCCTCAGGGTCGGTAGGATCCTTCACCTCGTACCGGCCAACACGTTCGGCAAGCGCCTCGGCAATTTCCTCCGTGTGGCGCGATGCCCAGACGCCGGAGCAGTTGATGCAGCCACGGCCGCTGTTCTTGTAAATGCTATCAGCCATAAGGTCGAGGTGGTCCTCCCATTGATCCACGACATCGTCGCCCAGCAGAATCTTGCTGTAGCCCGGACCGTGCACCTGCACCTGCTCGTTGCCACTGTATTGCTTCACGGTCTGGGTGCTGCCAAAGATCATGACACGACCGCAGCGCGCCACTGTCTCGGCACCCATGTCACCACCACCGGGATAAATGCTCATGCATTGCCTCGGCACGCCGGCCTCTGTGAAGGCGGCAAACATGCGGTAGGGTGTCCACGGCTCCTGTGGGCCTGGCTTGAGCACGAGACCGATCTGCATGGGAATCACCGGCATCCACAGCGTATGAACACCCGGCGAATTGGAGGGCAGCACCATTCCGAGCACCGGTGACTGCGCCTGATAGCTCACCGGAACTCCGCGCTCCTCCACGCCAAAGCCGCGTTGCAAAATATCGATGTCCAGCCCTCGGGTGAGGGCATCGAGAATCTGATCCATATTGTTCAGCACGAAATGGTTTTTTTCCATGTTGAACTTGCACATGTGTTCCGGCAGCCCGGTGGAGGCGGACTGCTGCCGCGCGAAGTCATTCGGTGACTGCTCACCATCGCCCAGCGGCAGCGTGGCGTTGAGGTATAGATCGCCGGCCTTCTTCATCATCTCGACAAGATCCTTGATGGGAATTTCGCGCAGCGCTTCGCGCGCGAGCTTGGCCTTGCGCATGTCGCGCGCCAGCAGGCCTGGATTGGCCTGGCCCACCTTGGCCAACACCTCTCCGGTGCGGTGGTGGATAACCTCGTCAGTATCGAGGCTCTCATATGGTTCGCCCCAGCGTAGAACAGGAATATTAATCATGAAACTGTGTTGTTTGGTTGCTTGGTTTAGTACACACCCTCGACGATTTTCTTTTGCATCGCGCCAAAGGGACGCACCTCGGCCACACCATCCCACGGGTACAACTCGATGGGCGGACGGCGGATAGCCTCGTCGCGCTCGAGAAAGCGCGGCATGAAAAATTCCCTCGTCAAAGTGGTCAATTCCACGCGCCCCCACTCCTCGTATTCGACCAGGTCATCCGTGTCTGGATTGACGACACGCAATACGGCGCGCGGCTGGGGCGCATGGTAGGTGATGGAAAACTTGTCCTCTGGGGTGAACGGCTTGTGCTTGGCCAAGCCCATCAATGTGTTGCCGTAGGTGGGCTTGAAACCGATTTTGTTCTCCAGCAGTTCTTCAACGAGGAACCGAGTGTATTGCGGATCCATCGTGGTGCCCCCGCAAAAGACGCCGCGAATGCCAGCCTCATACAGGCTGCTGCCCTCGTTTTCAAGGCGCTCGGCGATGGACTCCAGCAGCTTGGGCGTGGTGAAGAGCGCACTCACTTCGCGGTGCTTCATAATGGTGGTCGCCTGATCAACGACATGCTCCATGTAGGCCTTGGCCTGATCAAACTGCTTCTCCCCGATCAGCCGTTTGACCCAGCGAGGATCGAGATCGACGAAGTAGCAGGAGCAGCCACGTACGTTGGCCAAGTGCTCGATAGAAAGCCGCAGTCGCCTTGGTCCGGTGGGACCAACCATCAGCCAGTAATGATTTCGCGGGAATTCCTCGTCGTTTAGCGAATCGGAAAACTCGCTGTAGTCCACCTTGTAGTCGTTCCAGCCGATGCGCTGCTTAGGCATGCCAGTGGTGCCACCGGTCTCGAAGATGTTGAACGGCTGGCCCTTGAACTCATTAGGAACCCACACCTCCGGCTGCAGATCTCGAAGCCATTCATCCTCGAAATGCGGGAATTTTTCGATAATATCGTTAAAACATGTTATCTCTTGAACGGGATTCCAATCTGTCTTACTGACCCAATCGAGCCAAAACGGACAACCTGTTTCAGGAGAGAAATGCCACTTCACTATTTCCAAGGCATGGGCATCAAGCTGCGCCCTGGCCTCCTGAATTTTTTGATCTAATTCAGCCATAAAAAGTTGTTTGATTATTAAACCGCCGATCTAGTTTCTATACCGAATCATCCCTTCGTCGGAAAGAAACGATCGATGGTTGCCTGGCTGGGCGCCTTGGTTACCAACGACACCCCGACCAACGCAATGATGCTGGCTAAGCAGATGAAGGTCACCGGCATCACTCCAGCGATGAGATATTCGCCAGCATGAGATTCCCCGAACCATTTTTCCCCTTTGTTGCCTAGCGCATCATAAATGAACAAAGACCAAGTCACAGCAGTAGCAATAACACTCGCAACCACCCCTGCTTTCGTCAACCGCTTCCAGTAAACTGAGGCAAAGGCAATCGGAAAAAGTGCGGAGAAACCGCTAAAACACCAGACGCCCAAATTGAAAACACTCGTCGGTTTGAATATTGAAATTCCATAAGTAATTAAAACGATGAACACAATGAAGCCGCGGCCTAACCAAACTTTTTGTTTATCTGTGAAGCGATCTTTCCCCATCCACGGCACAACGAAATCGTTGGTGAACATGCTACCGATACAGACGAATTGTGAGTCGAGCGAACTCATGATCGCAGCCAATACACCGGCTGAGAACAGGCCAATGAGGACCGGACTTTCCATGAAAGTTTTCACCATTGCACTCAATACAGCGTTGGCGTTTGGAGTGCCGTTCGGCAGCGGCGGAACGCGGAGGCTTCCTTCGGCGTGCAAGCCAGCAGCCCAAATGCCGATCAGGATACAGGGCACCCAGACGATCATGATGCAAATCGGGTGTGCGATCACCGTTAGTCGAAAAGATTTAGCACTCTTCGCAGTTAACCAGTGCTGGAACAAATGCGGGAACATGCCAACACTGAGCGGCACCAGCATATAACTCATAAAATGTGCTGGTGTCATCAATCCTACACGGGACAGTTTTTCGGGAGCATGTTCTAATGCTTTGTTGGAAGCGGCTTCCAACCCACCCAAGCCATGGGCAATTACCAAAAACCCAACTAAGCCCATGATCATGAAAACGATGGTTTGGAAGGTATTGGCCCAAGCTGCGGAACGCACTCCGCCTAAGAAAACATAAAACAGCACCACCGCGCTTATCACCAATCCAGTCAACCAAGCTGGTATGCTGCCGTTCAGCGGATGCGCAATCTCTTTACCAGATGGCAAAACCTTTTCTGGCAAAGAAAAGGTTTCCGGGAACATTCCGGCCGTGACTCCTCCGATGTAGTTGCCGGCACCGATCAAACCGACCAAGAGGTATGGAATGATCAGACCGACCAAAATCGGGAACATCAAATAGCCCAAACCTTTCGACTCGAAGCGGTCACGAAAAAATTGAATCTGCGTCACGTAGCCATACTTTTTGCCAAAGCTCCACATACGAATCCCCACAAAGAAGAAACAAGCCGCGTGAATCAGACCGGAACTCGACGCCATCAACCCGTAAGTACCAATTCCCAAACTAAAGGCTTTGCCGGTAGACCCCACCAACGCGAAGGCGGTCATCGTCGTACCAAAGACACTCATTAACAGCATGAACGGTCCGATCGATTGGCTGGCAACAAAGAAATCCTTGCTTGATCCACGGAAGAGCCGGCTGGAGATCCAGCCGAGGGCGAACAGCGCGCACATGTACACCATGATGATGTATAACGGTGTGCGGCTCGCCGGCTCAGCCGCTTGGCCAAGCACAATCAGCCAAGGAGCATGGCTCATTGTTCGCCCCCCTGTTCCTCACCGGCCTCGGCCCATTGCTCGATGTCGCTTGGCCAAGCCCACTTAATGGCCAAAGCCCAGACGCCAGCTGCCATGCAAGAAAACAGTGCATGGTAAAACAGGCCAAGCGGCATGAAATCAAAGACGAGTCTCTTGTTGTCCCACCACCAGACATCCTGATGGATAATAGCCATCAATATGACCAAGGCATAAACGAATTTCTTCATGAACCGGGTTGCAGGAGGCGCTTGGGATTATTTTGATTTTATCTGATCCGTGGCCGACTTGGCTCGGCCCTCATCGTAAAGTGCGTAAATGTGTGATTGGGTTGCAACATAAAGCACACCGTTGGCCACGACCGGCGTGGAGTAGATCGGCGCCGGGAAGTAGGTCTCGCTAAGCACCTTCATTTTTTTGTCGGAAGCCAGTACGACGAAGTCGCCATCCTCGTCACCAACATAGACCTTGCCGTCAGCCGCCAGTGTCGAACCCCACATATGCGCTTTCATATCGTACACCCAGTAAACCTTGCCGGTGTCGGCATCAAGGCAGTGCACGAAGCCGGAGAAATCCCCTATGAAAAGCAGCCCGTTGGTGGGATCGATCGACACGGTAGAAATGGTGCGCTTGATGCCCTTGTACGACCAGATTGTTCCGCTCTTGGTGATATCGCCTGTCTTTGTGGGGTCGAGGCAAACGAGCTGGCCAACGCCTTCTCCGTGCTCGGGGTCCTGCCCGGTCGCGATGTAGACGCGGTCGTTGTAAAAAACCGGTGTGGCATTGATCTCGCTCGGCCCCTCGGCAGCCGGATATTTGATCTCCTTTCCGTCCTTGTCCTTTTTGTACTCGGGCGGGTTGGCGTCGTACCACCAAACCTTGCTCAGGAAATCCAGATCCTCGTCTTTGTCGTAAACTGGTTTCGGATTGAAGGCGTAGCACCAGCCGTCGCCACCACCGAAGAATAGTTGGCCCTGGCCGTTCACCGAACCGTAAGAGGGTGAACTCCATTGACCGTGATAAATATTTGGGCCGATGCCGGCATCGTCCTCGCCCTTAAGTTCACCGGTCTTGGCATCCAAAGCGATAAAGCTGGGCGACAACGGTGACGGCACGTTTGAATGCGTCCAGTCCTGCCCGTTGGAGGTGCAGGCGTATAACATATCTCCCACCACGATAACTGAGCAGTTTGAAGCGTTGTGCGGAAATACTCCCAGCTCGTCCATCATGTCGTAGCGCCAAATGATGTCGCCGTCCTTCGGGCCGAGACTGGCCGGCGGCTTGCCGGTGTCCAGATGCACGTAAACAGCCTCCTCCCTGTACGGGCCATCGTTGCCGTTGGCCAAGCCCTCCACGTCGAGACAAAGGACTTCACAGCGGCTGCTGACAACATACACACGGTTCCCGACCACCGTCGGCGAAGAGAGCAGGCCGAGGCTCTCCCAGTCGTTGACCTTGCCGGATTTGAGCTTGGGGATGACCAGTTGCCAAAGAAACTCACCGCTCTTTTCGTCGAGGCATAGCAGGATGCTTCGGTCGCCAGGATGCTTCGGATCGCGCATCGAGTCGTTGTTGGTGCCGATGAAAATTCTCCCGTTGGAGATGGTCGGGTTGCCATAGCTTTGTGTACCAAGCTTGGCCGCCCATTTGACGTTCTTGGCGGTGGACAAGTCCACGTCCTCTGTGCCCTGCTTGAAGTCGCCCGGCTCAACCTTGTCCGGCAGGCCGACGGCCCCGGCGGCATACATGTTGCGGCCAAGCGTGTTGCCGCCCCACTGCGGCCAGTCCGCCGCCTCGACAGCCGCGCTACCCAAAATGCCGGCAGCCAGGCCGATTATAATCACGTTTTTGAGGTTCTTCATCATCTGACTAAAATTGCCGGTTAATCGTTGGGTGTCACTTTCACGTTGTCGATGTACACCGGCATCTGCGGGGAAAACCCGAACAACCCGGGTGAGCCGCTTTTGTGGGCATTGTTGTGCCTGTACTCCACCGTCCAGCCTTCCGGCTCGGCTTCGTCCCTTGGCCAAGCCTTGGCCCGAATGACCCCCGAGCCATCGGTAGCCACGTCGATGCGTGCCTTGAGCGTATGCCACGTGTTGGCCTTCCAACGGTAGTTCGGCGGTGAGCCGCGTTCCGGCACGCGGATACGGTCGAGGTTCGAGTTAATCTCGATCTTTTGCTCGTTGCCCTTGAGCACGATGTAGTAGCGCTGGTTGATAATGCCGACGTCGGACATTTTCCGGCGACGACCATCCGTCAGTACATCTGCCTGGATGGTGTAGTTGCTCATTCTTTGTTCGCCGATGAATACCGTGGCTCGCTGCAGTCGCTTGTTGTCGATCGTCTTACGCAGCACCTTCGAGCCGCCCTTCTCACGCACCTCGAACTTGAACCGGGCACCGATCCATGGCAGCGGCGGATAGGCGAACTTCACGCCGGGGTCGGCCAGGCTGTCCTCGGTCAAGTCGAACCCCTCGAAGTTCTCGCTCAGCGGCGGCGCCGGCAGCACACGGCCGCGGATCACGCCTGTCAGTCCGCCAAGTGTCGCCTTGAACGCACCGGCGGAGCTGATCATTTTCTTGTCGGCGACGATCTGGCCTCGGTCGTTGAACGTGGCATTCATCCGGGCCCTCACCTTGGCTGTCGGCGGGATGTACGACTCCCACTGGAGCGTCGAGCCGTCCACCTCCTCGACGAGGAAGCCGTTGGCGTCGAGCTTGCGGGTCCGGAAGGAGACCGCTTGGCCAGGCGCCAGTAGGATTTCCGACGGGACGATCTGCAGCCGAGTGGCTTTGCCCGGCTTCGGCCAGCGCTTGGCCTTGGGCGCCTTGGCCAAGCCGCGGCTCCTGCCGGCTTGGCCAAAGCAATAGAGTTTCTTGGTTGTCTGCACGTACAGCTTGCCGTTGTAGATCGACGGCGTGGCGAAGCATTTGCCGTCGAGCACCGCGTGCGACAATACCTTGGCCTCGTCGCGGCCCGGCTGGATCACGTAAAACGCCCCGTGCGAGCCGGTGCCCCCCGCTTCCGCCCCGCCTTCGCCGGCCGGATTCTCGAGCATCGGCAGGTAAATCTTGCCATCAGCGTACAGCGGCGACGCATTGCGTTGCTCGATGCCGAGCTTGATTTTCCAGTTCTCTTTGCCAGTCCGGATGTTGACGCTGTGCAACTCACCCTTCTCCGCGACAACGTAAACAGTGTCACCGACGAGAATGGGTGAGCTGGTGGAGGTGGATATGTTCTTGGTCCAAAGCTCGACCTGTTTGCGCTCGACGATAACGGGATTGGCGTCCTGCGGTTGCACGTGCGGAATTTTCAGGCCGACCATTTGGCCCGGCTCGTACGGTGTGCCATAGATTGCCGCGGCAATGTCATCCTTGTAGACAACGACAGAGGCATTGATACCGGCCTTGAAGAGCGGCACCTGCCAGATCGCCTCGCCGGTGCGGGCATTGGCACAGACGACGCTCCCGTCACCAGTGGTGGCATAAAATACGCGCTTGTCATCGAGCCAGCCAAGCGCCGGCGAGGAGAAACAACTGTCCTTGGGCCGCCCTCCC
>CAJWPV010000020.1 GCA_913045395.1 uncultured Verrucomicrobiota bacterium
CGAATCACGGACCGGGGTATTGGAGGCGGACACAAGCAGAAGATCCGCAACGTTGATTTCAAGCGGAACAAGCACGGCATGTCGGCCGAGGTGATCGCCATCGAGTATGATCCTTGCCGCTCGGCCCGCTTGGCCCTCCTGCAATATGAGGACGGTGAGAAGCGCTACATGATCGCAGTGGATGGCCTTGAGGTAGGCACCAGCGTGATGAGCGGCCCGGAGGCCCCGGTTGAAAACGGAAACTTTCTGCCGTTGGCAAAAATCCCGACCGGTTCCGAAATTCACAATCTCGAGATGAGCCCGGGCCGGGGCGGCCAGATGGTTCGCTCGGCCGGGACATCCGCGGCACTGATGGCCTTGGCGGACGGTTACGCGCAGGTGAAGCTGCCTTCCGGGGAGATTCGGAAACTTAACGAGAAGTGTTTCGCCACAATGGGAACGGTCGGGAACGCCGATCATGAGAAGGTGGTTATTGGCAAGGCGGGTCGTACACGCAACAGGGGCAAGCGGCCCATCACACGTGCCGTGGCGAAGAATCCGGTTGATCACCCAATGGGGGGTGGCGAAGGTCGCACCTCGGGTGGAGGGCATCCAATGTCTCCCTGGGGCGTCTTGGCCAAGGGATTCAAGACACGACCCAAGTACAAGCCGTCCAACCGTTGGATCGTGGTTCGCCGTGACGGTAGGCCGATGAAGCAGAAATAAACAGACATGGGACGTTCGATCAAAAAGGGACCGTTCGTGGAGCAGCATCTGCTCGACAAGATCGAGAAGTTGAATGCCGACGGGGAAAAGAAGCCGATCAAGACATGGTCTCGTCGATCGACCATCGCCCCTGAGTTTGTCGGCCACACATTTATGGTTCACAATGGCAAGAGATTTGCGACCGTGTTTGTCACCGAAAACATGGTAGGCCACAAGCTGGGTGAATTTGCAGCCACCCGCACCTTCAAGGGGCATGGTACACACACGAACAAGGCAGCGTAGAGGACGATAAAATGGAAGTTTTGGCAGTTGCAAAAGGCGTGCGGATGTCCCCGCAAAAGGTGCGGGAGATGACACGGCAGATCCAGGGTATGCACGCCATGGAGGCCAGCGCCCTCTTGGGGAATGTTCCCAGGAAGTCCGCACGGTTGGTTGCCAAGACGCTCAAGTCGGCTATGGCCAATGCCGAGCATATTGCCGACGGATGGGATCCGGAGGATTTGCGCAGTCGTATTTTAGAACTGGAGCAGAAAGTAGGCTCTGCGAACAAGAAGAAGACACGCCGAAGTGGTCAGGCCAAGATTGACGCCTACCAGAGTTTTTTGGACTCAACCCACAAACTAGATCAGACGATGCTCTATGTCAAAGAGGCAACAGTGGGAGACGCGCCGACGATGAAACGCTGGCGTCCGAGGGCTCGCGGGTCGGCCAGCCCGATCCTCAAGCGGTGTTGCAATATCCGGATCGTACTCACGGATCAAATTTAACGGAACCTGTATGGGACAAAAAACTAACCCAATTGGACTACGCTTGATCGTCAATAAGGATTGGCGATCCAAATGGTATGCTGAAAAGAAAGAGTTCGGTGAACTGCTGGTGGAGGATCACAAGATTCGCCAGATCCTGAAGGGTAAACTACAGGCCGCTGCCGTGCCGCGCATCCAGATCGAGCGTGCCACAAGCCGATGCCGGATCACTATTTACTCCGCGCGGCCCGGTGTGGTGATTGGACGCAAGGGTGCTGAGATAGACAAGATCAAGGAAGAGCTCAGCAGGATGACTGGCAAGGAGGTTTACGTCGAGATTGCCGAGGTAAAGAATCCGGAACTTGATGCCCAACTGGTTGCCGAGAACATCTGCATGCAGCTCGAGCGTCGCGTCGCCTTCCGGCGGGCAATGAAGAGAGCGGTCCAAGTGTCCATGGACATGGGCGCGCTTGGCATTCGCCTGCGCGTGGCTGGCCGGTTGAACGGTTCCGACATTGCCAGGTCAGAGAACACACGCGAAGGCGCAGTTCCGCTGCACACGCTGCGGGCCAATATTGATTACGGATTTGCTGAGGCCGCAACCCAGTACGGGGTGATTGGCGTGAAATGCTGGATTTGCCGCAAAGACCCCGCCGAGGAGGAGGCCGACCGGGTCAAGCGGGGGCCAAGGCGAGACACTCGCCCGAGGAGACCGATGGGGCCTCGTGGTAACGGTTAAACATATATTGGAATGGCCTTACAACCTAACAAAGTCAAATATCGCAAAATGCACCGCGGTAGCCGTAAGGGCACCGCGCAGCGCGGGAATAAGGTGTCGTTCGGCTCCTACGGTCTCCAGGCACTTGACCGAGGTTGGATTACCGGGACGCAGATTGAAGCCGCTCGTGTGGCCATCTCCCGCGGCATGAAGCGCAAAGGGAGCATGTGGATCCGGATTTTCCCGCAGAAATCCGTGACGAAAAAGCCGTTGGAAGTGCGGATGGGCAAGGGCAAGGCCAACGTCGACCACTGGGTGGCCGTGGTCAAGCCGGCCACAATGCTGTTTGAAGTGGAAGGCGTGACAGAAACCGTGGCACGCGAGGCGTTGAGTTCGGCGGCGGCCAAGATGCCGATTCGCTGCCGGTTAGCCCATCGTGATTAGAGGGAATAATTCAGGATGAAAATTTCAGAGATCAGGGATAAGACAAAGGTTGAGCTGGCGGCCCAGGGGCGCGAACTCCGCATGGAGCTGTTCAATCTCAAGCTCCAGAAGGCCTCTAGCCAGTTAGAGAAGCCGATCCGCCTTCGTGAATTGCGCCACGATATCGCCCGCATTGAAACCCAGGTCACCCAGCTTGGCAGGACGGAGGCCCTGGGAAACCTGGTCACGGCACTGGACAAAGTGAAGGATTTCACAGTGGACGGTGTGGCCGGCATGTTGCGCGGCTTGGCCAAGGGCGACCTCAGCCGGAAGGATGTGTTGAAAATTTGTGGGTCAGTGTTCAACAAGCAACAGGTGCGACTGACCGGTAGGGAAATGGCGCAGCTCATTCAAACCAAGGGAAGAGACAAGGCCGTGGAATTGGCCAAGCAGGCGGCGGCCCGGAATTAAGAAGGTAATGACCGATACAGAAACAGTAGCTTCAGCACGCGGCAGCAACCGTAAAGTCCGGGAAGGTGAGGTCGTCTCCTCCAAAATGGACAAGACGATCGTGGTGAAAATTTCCTGGCGTATCGCGCACCCGCGCTACAAAAAAATCATCACCAAATCCAACAAGTTTCAGGCGCACGACCAGAACAACGAGGCGCAGGTGGGCGATCTGGTTGAAATCATGGAGACCCGGCCGCTCTCCAAGACCAAGCGGTGGAGACTGTTTCGGATCGTGAAGCGCGGCGAGCTGGCCATGGCGGCCGAAGAGGCCGCGTCGGGGGCGGAGACAGCGACTTGATCGATGTGGGAAGGAAGCCTAGATGTTACAGCTTAGATCCAGATTAGATGTGGCGGATAACTCCGGGGCCAAGAAGGCCTGGGCGATCGGTGTGCTCGGCATTCGCAAGGACACCGCCTCCGTTGGGGACGTGATCAAGGCCCACGTGCGTGAGGCTGTGCCGGATGGCAATGTAAAAAAAGGCGAAGTGGTCAACGCTGTGGTGGTGCGTACCAAGTCACCGATCCGCCGATCCGACGGCTCCGTGTTGAGGTTTGACTCCAACGCCATCGTGATTATCGACCCCGAGGGTAATCCGAGAGGCACACGAATTTTTGGGCCGGTAGCCCGTGAACTCCGGGAAAAAAAGTTCATGAAAATAATTTCGCTAGCACCGGAGGTAATTTAACAATGGGCAACAGACGGCACATCAAAAAGGGAGATACCGTTTACATCCTTTCAGGGAATGAAAGGGGGAAAAGCGGCAAGGTCATTGATGTCCTGACCGGGAGCGAGCGTGTTGTCGTCGAGGGGCTGAACATGCTCAAGAAGCATATTCGCAAAAACCAGGACCAACCGCAGGGTGAAATCGCCGAGCGCGAAGGCACCATTCATTGGTCCAACGTGATGCGCGAGGATCGCTACTTGCGAAATCGAACGGCCAAGGAGGCCGTTGCAATCCAAGAGGGCGACGACAAGGCCGAGTCTGAAGAATGATCCCAAGGTTACAGGAAAAATATCAGGAAGAGATCCGCGCCAAGCTCCGAGGCCTGGACAAGTACGGGAATGTCCACCAGGTTCCCAAGCTCGAGAAGATCGTCATCAACATGGGCGTGAGCCCGGAGCTGGGGAAAGAGGTGATGGGTGACGCGGTAAAGGACCTGACCACCATCACCGGCCGAAAGCCCACGTTGAACAAGGCCAAGGTCAGCGTTGCAAACTTCAAGTTGCGCAAGGGCATGACCACCGGGTGTCGCGTGACGCTTCGGCGCCAGGCCATGTACGAGTTTTTAGATCGCCTGGTGGCCACCGCGCTGCCTCGGATCCGAGATTTTCGCGGGGTGAAATCAACAGGGTTCGATGGTTTTGGCAACTACTCCGTTGGAGTGGATGACCAGTCCATCTTTCCCGAGATCGACGTGGACAAGGTCAAGCATACGCAGGGAATGGATATTACCATCGTCACCACCGCCAAGAACGATGACGATGCCTACGAGTTGTTGAAAGAATTTGGAATGCCGTTCGACGGCGGACGTTAATAAAGAAGTTATGGCAAAAAAAGCCTGGATGGAGCGAAACAAGCGCAAGGCCAAGACGGTGGCCAAGTATGCTGCCAAGCGAGCCGAGTTAAAGGCAAGCGGCGACTACGAGGCCTTGGCCAAGCTGCCGCGCGATGCCAGCCCGGTGCGGCTGGTCAACCGGTGTGAGGTCACTGGCCGACGCCATGGGTACTTTCGCAAGTTCCGCGTGTCGCGGTTGACGTTTCGCGAGATGGCCCGCTCGGGAATGATCCCCGGTGTGACCAAGGGAAGTTGGTGAGGAAACAGGAATGGACCCGATAGCTGATTTACTGACCTGCATCCGCAACGCCAACCTGGCGTTGAAGCCGGAAATATCCGTCCCACACTCCCGGATTAAGGAGAGTGCCGTGCGCATTCTAAGGGACGAGGGTTACCTGGAATCGTTCAACGTCGAGGGCGACGTCAAGCGAAGTATTCGAATCAACCTCAAGTTTCAAGGCCGCAAGGGCATCATCTCCGGGCTGCAGCGGATCAGCCGACCCGGGTTGCGCCACTACACCTCGGCCAACGACATCCCGCTGGTGTTGGGGGGCATGGGCATCGCGGTGGTTAGCACCCCGCAGGGCCTGATGAGCGGGCACGACGCTCGCCGCAAGAACCTCGGCGGCGAATTACTTTTTAAGGTCTGGTAAAGGAACGGAAACGATGTCACGAGTTGGGAGCAAAACAATCGAAGTACCGGACAAGGTCAAGGTGGTCATCGCCGACAACCATGTCTCAGTCGAAGGCCCCAAGGGCAAACTCGAAATGGACATGCCCAGTCGCACCACTGTGTCCCAGGAGGAGAACGTCCTGAGTGTGACTCGCGATGGCGACGACCGTAAGGCAATGGCCATGCACGGCCTCGGCCGCTCGCTTCTCAACAACATGGTGGTTGGCGTGTCCGAGGGGTTCGTGAAGAAACTCGAGATCAACGGGGTCGGTTTCAAGGCCGCGGTCAGCGGCAATACCGTCACCATGAACCTCGGTTACTCCCATCCCATCAAGTACGACTTGCCCAACCAGGTGAAAGTGTCCGTGGACAAGGATACCAAGGTCACCATTGAGGGGCCTGACAAGCAGAAGGTGGGCCTCGTGGCCGCCGAGTTGCGCGGGTTCTACCCGGTGGAACCGTATAAGGGCAAGGGCGTTAAGTATGCCGATGAGCATATCCGCCGCAAGGAAGGAAAGACGGTACAATAATTTTTGAGAAGACGCCGCATAACGCGGCCGTGGGAAATGAGAGCTGATAAAAAACGTGATTTAGTGAAACGCCGCCGGTGGCGCATTCGCAAGAAAGTTGTGGGCACGGTGGAGCGTCCCCGCATGAGTGTGCGTTTCACCAACAAGAACATCTACGTCCAGTTCATCGACGATGATGCAGGCAACACCCTTGCCTCCGTGTCCACCCGTGCCAAATCGGTCGACGGTCTGGCCGCCAATACGGCCGGTGCGGGCGAGATCGGCAAGCTTGCTGGAGAGGCAGCTAAGTCGGCAGGCATCAAAACGGTCGTGTTTGACCGTAGCGGCGCCCGGTTTCACGGGAAAATCAAGGCCTTGGCCGACGCGGCCCGCGAGGCAGGAATAAGCATATAAGGACAACCGTGGCTGAACAACCCAATCAAAACGAGAGCACTCCCTCCGCCGAGGCGCCGCAGGCTGCACCAGAGGCAACCGCCAAGGCGCAACCTGCCACGGAAGGCAAGGTTGTAGGCCCTGGCCAACACCAGGGCGGAGGTGGTCGTTTCGGAGGCCCTGGCCAACGCCAGGGCGGAGGTGGTCGTTTCGGAGGCCCCGGCCAACGCCAGGGCGGAGGTGGTCGCTTCGGAGGTCCCGGCCAACGCCAGGGCGGCGGAGGCCAGCGCGGCCGGTTTGGTGACCAACCCGATGACGGATTTACCGAGAAAGTGCTCAGCATCAACCGATCAGCCAAAGTGGTCAAGGGTGGCCGCCGTTTTGGATTCAGCGCTGTGGTGATCGTAGGAGACAAGAAGGGCCGGGTCGGGATGGGGCAGGGGAAGGCCAATCAGGTCCCCGACTGCATTCGCAAGGCCAGTGAAAATGCCCGCACACAGCTGGTGAACGTGATCCTGCGTGACACGACCATTCCGCATGAGGTCTTGAGCCGGTACGACGGAGCCAAGGTTCTGCTTCGCCCGGCCTCCAACGGTACTGGGATCATTGCCGGCAAGACCGTCCGGGCCGTCTGCGAATTGGCCGGGGTGCGCAACATGCTCAGCAAGTCGCTTGGCTCGAACAACCCTCTAAACTTGGCCAAGGCCACGCTCAAAGGCTTGTTGGAATTGCGCGACCGAAACGAAGTCATGAAGGCCCGGGGCAAAAGCATCCCGGAGCCCGAGACCGCAACCACCGAGGAACCAATCGCCGAGGAACCAGCCGCCGCTGCGGAGCCGGTGACTGCCGCGGAATAGACAACCATTAACGAGACATGCGACTGCACGATTTAAAACCAACCTCCGGATCCAAGCACCGGCGCAAGCGGATTGGCCGTGGCCCGGGCAGTGGCCGTGGAGGGCACACCAGTACCCGCGGCCAGAAGGGCCAAGGCTCGCGTTCCGGCTCATCCACCCGCCCGGGGTTCGAAGGTGGCCAGTTGCCGCTAGCCCGCCGCCTGCCCAAGCGGGGTTTCAACAACAAGCGCTTTGCCACCGTTTACATCCCGGTCAACCTGGACAGCCTCAACCAGTTTGAGGACGGCGCCCGGGTGGATGAGGCACAGCTTCGCGAGATTGGCCTAGTCAACGGTCGCGGTGACGGGGTCAAGATACTAGCCCGAGGCAAGCTAGAAAAAAAATTGACCGTATGTGCAGCTGGCTTCAGTGCAAGTGCCCGGGCGGCCATTGAGAAAAAAGGGGGTACCTGCGAGGCAGTCACCAGGGCTAGCGCAGTGGCTTCCGAGAAATAGTTTTGATTTTATTGCCCGCTAGAAACACACATGGCCAGTGACAACCACATAACCCGCATGATAGCCGGCTTCCGGAATTGCTTTAAAATTCCGGAGTTGAGTGAGCGGATTATTTTCACCCTTCTGGTGTTGGCTGTTTGCCGGTTGATCGCCTGGGTTCCCATCCCGGGATTGGATGGGGTGGAGCTGCAGGGCTACTTCGACGATTTGCGCGACAAGCAAAGCCAGGAAGGTGCCGGTTTCCTGGCCATGTACAGCATGTTCACCGGCGGTGCCTGGGAGCGGTGCTCCATTGGTGGCCTCGGGATCATGCCCTACATCAGTGCCACGATTATCTTGCAGTTGATGAGCCCGATCATTCCCAGGCTCTCCCGCCTCTCACGCGAGGAGGGTGGCCGAGTGAAGATCATGCAGATTGGCCGGGTGATGACGTTGTTTCTCTGCCTTGGCCAGGGTTACGTGATGTCTCTTGGCTGGTTGAGTCCGAATACGGTATTTGGCAATTGGACCGGTGGCGATTTGGTTCTTAATCCCGGCTTTTGGTACCATTTACAGACAATGATGGCGCTCACCTGCGGAACGCTGCTGCTGATGTGGCTGGGTGAGCAGATAACCGAGCGGGGAATTGGCAACGGGGTTTCGCTGGTCATCACGATTGGTATTGTGGCGGATCTTCCGAGGGCACTGCCAATGATTTGGGACATGTTCGGCCCGAACACACCGGAAGACGGGCACGGAATGTTCGAGGGAATCTTTCTGGTAATCCTACTGTTGGCCGTGGTCGCCGGGGTGGTTGCAGTGACCCAGGCCCAGCGCAAGGTGCCGGTACAGCACGCACAGCGGGCTGTGGGCCGGAAAGTGTACGCCGGTGGGAGCTCCTTCATGCCGCTTCGGGTCAACTACTCCGGCGTGATGCCGCTGATTTTTGCCCAGGCCATCCTGATGTTTCCTGGAATGGTCTTGAACGGTTTGGGGGGACCTGGAGGGGTGTTAGAGGGCAATTTCATACAGAGTTATGTGCAGACTGCGGCGGGTTGGTTTAATCCCGGGCATCCCTTTTATTACCTCACCTATTCGCTGATGATCATGTTCTTCGCCTACTTCTGGGTGGCGACTACATTCAACGAGATCGAGATCGCCGACAACCTGAAGAAAAACGGCGGCTACATTCCAGGCATCAGGCCAGGCAAGGCGACCAGCGATTTTTTGCACAGGACGATGAGCCGGATCACTTTTGCCGGCGCCGTGTTCCTGGTTGTCATCGCACTCATCCCGATGCTGCTGGGCCTGTGGCGAAACATCCCTTACCAGGTCACCCAGTTCTTTGGTGGAACGAGTATTTTAATTGCCGTGGGTGTCACGATCGACACCATGCGACAGATGGAGTCGTATCTCTTGATGCGGCATTATGACGGATTTTTGAGGAAGGGCCGCGTGCGTGGCCGCTTCTGACGCTGGTGGTGAAACAAGCCCCCAGCGGTTTGTTCCTTGATAGAAACCGGCCAAGCCAAGTCTTGGCTCTGGATCAGGTGCTAGGGCACCCGAAGATAACATGATCCACTTGAAAGAAGATCATGAGATTGAGGCCATGCGCTTGGCCGGTGGGGTTTCCTCCACCGTGCTGCGAGAGGTGGCCGCCTATGTCCAGCCGGGCATCAGCACACTGGAGATTGACCAGTACGCCGGGGAGCGCATCAGCCGCTACGGCGGCAAAAGTGCCTTCCTTGGCTACCGGGATTATCCCAGCCGGATCTGCATCTCCGTCAACGAGGAGGTTGTACACGGCTTGGCCTCCGGCCGGTGCGTTCAGTTCGGCGACATCGTCAGTCTCGACGTCGGGGTGCGCTACAATGGTTATATCGGCGATAACGCCACAACCGTGGCTGTCGGCGGATGCGACCCGGCCGTGCAGAGGATGATGGAAGTGACCGAGAAATCCCTGTACGAAGGGCTTGGCCAAGCGCTGCCTGGAAACAAGATCGTGGACATCTCACGGGCTATCCAGAGCTGTGTCGAGGCCAACGGATACAGCATCGTCCGGGAATTTGTTGGGCATGGCGTGGGCAAAAAAGTCCACGAGGACCCGCAAATACCGAACTTTGATGATGGCAGTCGGTGCTCTCCAGTCTTGAAGCCGGGAATGACGCTGGCCATCGAGCCGATGGTCAATATTGGCCAACGGCACGTCGAGATGCTGGAGGATGGCTGGTCGGTTGTCGCCCGGGACGGGTTGCCATCGGCTCATTTTGAGCACACCATCCTCGTGACCGACGGTGAGCCGGAGATTTTGACATGCCCGGACAACCTGCCATCCGAGTTGAGGGAATCGTGAGGGACAAGCGTCCTCCGGGAACCTTCGTGGTGGAGTTGGCCAACGGCCACCGGGTATTCGCCCGGGTGTTGTTGAAACAACGGGAAAAAATGCCAGGCATCAAGCTTGGCGAAAGGGTGAATTTGGAAATCTCGCCTGCTGATTTCAGCAATGGCGTGGTGGTTTTTTAGGGAAAATAGTAACGA
>CAJWPV010000021.1 GCA_913045395.1 uncultured Verrucomicrobiota bacterium
CGGTGAAACGCATCCCCTGCTTGGCCAAGCGATCGCAGTGCGGTGTGCCGGCCCTGCCGCCGACGTGCGAGAGATCTCCATAGCCTAGATCGTCGGCCAGGATGAAGACGACGTTCGGTTTGTCTGCAGCCGTACTGGCAGTGATTAATAGAAAAAAAGCGCTAACCAGGGCGAAGTGGTTTCGATATGTCATTCGCGATGTCTACAGCACTGAACCGTTGCTGGCAATTCGCCACTGGATTGAAAGGCAGCTTCCATATGCTCAGACTAATCCAGACTGGGATTCTCCAAAAAAGTACCCTGCATCTCTCCCGTTTATTGGTCCGTTATGAGTCGGGCTTTTCCCTGGATCAGGCTGTCCATTTGTTCCAATCGCGGAACAATCGACTGCACCTCCTCAGGGAACCAGCGGAAGCCGGAGTCGTTGTGGTCGCGGCTGCTGGGCTGTGTCTGGCGGTTGCCGTAGAGGAACGCCCAGTTGGTTGGTAGCCAGAACTGACGCCACAACCTGTTTTTCCGCAGGATGGTCTGTCGCAATTCCTCGAAGGGAATGGGGATCAATTCACCGGTGACAGCGGCGCGAATAGTTGATGTGGGGTCGGCCAGTCCAAGTTGCACGGCGATGGTGCGGGCGGCGAGCCATTGGCCTTTGCCAGAGAGTGTCGCGCCGTCTCGGGTGATCGCTTGGCCAAGCAGGGAGGAGGTCAGATCAACGACTGGCAGTTTTCGCGCTTGGCCAAGCCGGCGAATGGCGGCGGTATAATGTTTGAGATTGGCGTTGCGTTTTTTGACATCCAGGCCAAGGCCAAGCGGATCCTCGAACGGCACCGGCGTGATTAAAACCAATCGGCTGGTGCGAGTGGAAAGTTGCTCGAGGGTTTGTTCGTAGGCCTTGGTGAAGTCGTTCAACTTTGCGAGCCCATCGAGTGACTCCGATTGGCCAAGCCACACAAATACCACGTTCACGGCGAGCGGCTTGCGGCGATCCGCCTCGCCGTAGCTTGGCTTGGCGGTGCCAAAAAAATTGCGCGGTCGCTGCTGCTGGTAGACGGTGTCCGCCGGCCAGGCCATGTTGCGAATGGCAAAGCGCTGCGTTGGGTGTGCAGCAGTCAACAGCGTCTCGAGGTAACCGTGCCGCTGACTCTCGACGGCGTTGGCCGAGCCGATGATCACGACATTGGCGTCCCCCTCGATTTGGAAACCATTGGAGAATGCAGGAGCCGGGCTGGTTGTCTTGGCCAATGGGCGTACCAACGCGGGGGCGGGCGGTGGGGGAGGTGTTGGCTTGGGTGGCGTGGGATTGTTTAGGGCCCCGAGCTCGAGCGCCTTCAGCGTGATGCCAGCCTGATATTTCCAATTGCCCGCGATGGACACCGGCTTCAAGCCCTTGGCGCTCACGCGCATTTGCGTCGTCTTGCCACCAAAGCCTCCCGACCAGCCATGATCAATCACGCGCACAGCGATTACGTTTCGGCCGGTCTTCACAAGTTTGCCAGGCACAGTGTATTTGCGGGGCGAGGCCCAGAAGCCGGGTCGCTCGATGCCGCCGACCTGTATGCCATTGAACCAGGTCATGTCCATGTCATCAACCGGCCCCAGTTCGAGCGTGAGCGGTTTGCCGGCGCGCGCGCCGGCAATCTCAATCGCCCGCCGGAACCAGACCGTGCCGTCGTGACCAGGCAGTCCCGCTGTCTCGTAGAAAGTCGGAAGCTTCATCGTGTTCCACTTGGCATCGTCATACGCGGTCGCGAACCACTTGCCGATCATGCCGCGATCGTTGGCATCGAGCTTCGCGCGCCACGCAGTCACTTGTGGCGTCCAGCCTGGCTTGGGCTGCGGTTTGCCTTCTTTCACCACCTTTTTCGGTAACCCACCTACACGCGCATTTTTTGCGGTGGGCGTCTCGGCTGGATTCTGAGGGGCAAGCCAACCGACAAGATCAACGAGTTCCTGGGGTGAGATCGTTGCTTCAAGACCAGTGGGCATAAGTGAAGCCTTCATTGCTGTGCGACTCTTGATATTTGCCTTGAGTACATCTTTAAGCAGGCCACCCGGGATGCGCAGGCTCAGGGTGGTTTTACTGTCGCTGATCACAAACCCGATGAGTTGGGTGCCATCTTTTAATGTAATGTTAACACCCTCGTAACCCAAGCTGATGGTTTGATTGGGCTTCAGGATCGCTTCAAAAAGTTGTTCAGAGCTCAGCTTGTTGCCGATATCAGATAGCTCAGGGCCGAAGTCGAGTCCTTCCCCCTGCACAATGTGGCAGGCGATGCAGCCGGCTTTTTGAAACACAGCCTTGCCCTTGGAAGTGTCTGGCTTGGCTGCCAGCAGTAGTTCAATCGGCCAACGTTTGCCAACGGGCGTGAGAAGCTCTTGTTGCTGCGCAGCAAAGCTGCGGGTATTCGGGCCGGGAGAAGAAGCGAGGCTCCGAATCGCCGGTGGTATGAATTTGGCTGGCAATTTTTTCTGCTGTACCAATTGCATGAGCACTCCGGCTCCCGACGAGCTTCGACCCAAGGCCGTAATGGCCAAAAGTCGTGATGCCTCGAGCCGAGCCTCATCAGTGGTAACAGTCCGCAGCATGGCCACTGCCTGGTTATTGCCCACGAAACCAAGTGCTTTTATGAACGCTGGCGTCTGGTTTGAATTACTCAAGGCGGCCTCAATGCGGTGGTCTTCCTTGAATGCAAAGATTTGTCCGGCTGCGCGAATGCCCGGTTCCTTTTCCGGAGTGGCCTGCACCATGTCCATTAGGTGCCCCGCCATGTCCTTCCGATTTAAGCGTGCCACCATGTCCACAAAGGTGACCGTGCCCTTGCTGGCAAGTATGGTTGCCTCCACTTGTTTCAAGATTTTGGGATGCTTCTGTAGAAAGTTCGGGGTGGCACGTTGGAAGGCTTCCAAGTAAGTCGCCGGACTGCGTTTAGCATCACCCTCTAGCAAGATGGCCAGCGCAGCTTCTTTTGGTTTATCGTCATGAAAATCCAGCGCGCGCAGGAGGCGCGGATGCTCTGTCGCCGGCACATTGGGACTCAAAAGGAGCTTGGCGAGCAATGCCGCAGCTTCGGGAGCGCGTGAACGCCATATAATATCGCGCCCAGCCGCCGTCTTCCATGTGTCACGGGTTTTCTTTAACCAAGTATTGAGACAGGCGGTTTCCTTGCCTTTTTCACCAATGCCTAGAGCCTCAAGATACCAACGGTCTTTGCGATCGTATTGCGCAGCGAGTTCCGTCCAGAGCTGAATGGATTCTGCAGAAGTTAGTCGATGCAGGGAAATCGAACACTCGCGACGAACCAGGGCGGACTTATCGCGCACCAATTGCCTCACGACAGGTTCAACCGGCAACTGATGACGACGTGCGATACGCAACCCTAGCGCACGAATGTTTTCGGACTCATCTCCCAATGCCGTCTCTATGGCTTTTTGGGCGCCGTTCTTGATTGCGGCCAACGCCCATAAGGCTCGGGCTCGGAAGCGCGGATTCTTATCACTCGCCATCGTTTCCAGCGCAGGCCGCGCGCGCTCCTGCATTCCAATCAAGGCCGTCCATGCCTTATACCGCGCCGACAAGTTCGGGCTCCGCAACGCCTTGACGGCACCTGCGGGCGTTTTGAAATTATAGGCAGGCAACGCATAGACATGATTTGGAGGTGCCACACGGAAAATACGCCCTGCGTCGTTGACGGTGCGGTGGCAGCAGTCCACGGGATCGAACCAGTCGGCGATAAAGAGGGAACCATCCGGTGCCACGGACACGTCCGAGGGGCGGTAGTTGCGATTTGCCTTGCTGCGGACAACATCGACGATGGAAGCGGAATAACCGGCGCCGGCCTGCTTCGCGGGGAATGCCCAGACCACGTTGCGCCCGGGCTCGGCGTGGATCATTTGGCCGCGAAAGGGCTCGGGCAACAGGTCGCCCTCATACACCAGAATACCGGTAGGCGCGCCCGAGCCGGTGATGAGCAGGTTCGGCACCACACCGGGATCGTTCTGGTGCCACATGCGGCGTTGCATGGTGGCTTCCATGTTGGTGCGTTTATTTCGGTAGTCGGCTCCCGTACGTTCATCGCGGTAGCCGTAGTTGCCATACTCCATCACGAAGTTCACGCGGCAGGAACTCGATCCGTTGTCATTGTCCGACTGCCACATGGTACCGAAAGAATCAACCGTCACCTCCCAGTTGTTCCGAAAGTTGTAGCCGAGCACCTCCACGCGGTTGCCATCAAGTTCACAGCGAATGACCATGCCTTCCTGATACGGTTTGCGGCTGTTGTTTACAGGATTCCCGAAAAGGTCCCTAACCAACGACCCGTCTGCGCGCCACAACCCCGCGTTAAAGTTTCCGAAGTTAAAATAAAGCCGTCCGTCCGGCCCGAACATCACGGCATGTATTGCATGGTCATGCTGGCCATTAACCGGATTCAAAACTTTCCCTGTGAACAGCAACTTCTTCCTATCTGCCTTGTCATCGCCATCGGTGTCGGTGAGCAAAATAATCCTGTCCGGCGCGGAAACAATCGCCTTGTTGCCCAGCACGCAGACGCCGTGCACACCATCGATGTCAGGATCCTGGTAAAAGACTGTTGTCTTGTCGGCTCGCCCATTGCCGCTACTATCCTCAAGAATTAAAATGCGGTCACCTGGCTTGCGAAGCTTCTTGCGGTAGTTGAACGCCTCGGCCACCCACACACGCCCGCGGTCGTCCACGTCGATGCTGGCGGGATTGGACAACTGCCCCTGTATCGCAAATGGCTGAACAACCAGGCCTTCGGCCACTTCGAACTGTTCGTCTGTCAGGGCGCTATCCGGCTTCGCCATCGCGTAAACAAGTGCGACACACCACAGGAATATTTTCAGTATCTTCAATTCGTCACTTCGGTTGGCCGGTTGCCTTCAATGAGGAAAGATACTTAATGAGATCGAGCAACTCCGTGTGAGTGAGAGTAGCGGTGAGGCCCGGCGGCATCACGGTGCCGCCCTTGGTGTGTTGCTGTATATTCCTTGTCTGGACGGTGATGATTTTGTCTGTGGTCAAATCGCGAATGCTCAGTTCGTTTTTATCCGCGTTATGAAGAAAGCCACTAAATACTTGACCATCCTTGGTCACCACCGTGGTTGCCTCATAACCCTCCTTGATTTGCCGATCGGGCCATAGCACGCTTTCAACCAGTAAATCTAACGGTAAACCAGCGGCCACCGCGGTGAGGTTCGGGCCTTTGACGGTTGTAGTGGCGCCTTTAATTCCATCAACGGAGTGGCAGGCAGTACAACTTGCCAGTGGCAGCTGGAAAACTTTTCGGCCGTTCGCTGCGTCGCCGCGTTCGAGGGCTTCTTTTGTAAGTGCGGCAACAAGCTTAGGGCTGTAAGTTGGTATGGCAACTTGTTGGCCAAGCGCTCGGTCGACAGCGCCGATCAACCTGGTGTCGCTGCGGCCCGCGGCGTTGAGCCAGCGCCGAATCAGCTTGGCTCTGTCGGGTGAAATCTTCGCCTGGTTAAGCGCACCTGCAAGTGCATCGGCGCCTTCGTTGCGTTTAAGGATCGCGGCCAGGATGGAGCCAAATTCAATTTCGTTTACCTTGGTCAATAATTCTGCGGAAAGTTTGGCAGCCTTCGGCAGATCAAGCTTGGCCAAGCCGGAAATGGCGGCGGCACGAACCGATGCCGGTTCCGTTATAACGGCCAGGCGGTCGAGAGACGCGATGGCCTTGTCACCGCCCAATTGGCCAAGTGCTTCGGTGGCTGCCAAGCGAACGTTGGCCGGTTCATTTTGGTCGGTTGCTTCGGTGACGATGTAATCCTTGAATGATTTGATTTTCCAGAGCCCGGCAAGTTGGATTGCCTTGGCACGAACGAGTCCATTTCGATTTCGGGTGGCAGTGAAAAGTTGCTTTTCGGCATTTGACGGGGGTTGGAGGTTGCGTTTTAGAACCGATTCAGAGAGAGCGTCCAAAACATCAGGTAGAGTGCTCGCGCTTTTCAAGATCAATTGTGCATCAGTGGTATTGCCAGTCTGAGCAAGTAGCGCAAACAGGGCTTGCCGCTGTTTGACGGGAAGTTTTGGGTTGTCGATTTGTTGGCGCACAACTACGGAGACATCGTTGCCTCCGTAAACTTTCAGCAGGGCCTGCAGATGGTCGGTGTTTGCAAACGTTAAGTCTCCCGATAGAAGGGCAGGGCGCCAGTGATTGGCGAGGGCATGCACAGTTTGGTTGAAAGCAAACTTCACGAAGCGATCGCTTTCGTTGGCACCGGCTTGCGCGGCGACCAAGATCGATTTCGGTTGGCGGACATCGCTGACAGCGACGAGGGCCTCGAGTCGCACTCGGATGTGTTCGTCGCGTGCGCTACGGCCGAGAATGGCGAGCGGGTCATCCAGGCGATCGTGCCATCGACCGGCAACGCGGGTGGCATAGGCACGGGCGCGGTAATCTTTTGCGTCGAGAAGGCGGTCAAGCAACCGGCGATTGATGACTTCGTGCGATTCAAATACTCCGATGGCTTCGTAGAGTTTGTGCTCCAAGTCGGGATCGCTTGGTTTCAGGCCATCAATCCATTCCTGAGTGGCGGCCGTGGCGTCAGCCTTGGGTAAATCCATAAGGCGCAGCTTGGCTTGCCGGCGTGTCCAGCGACGAGGGGCAGCGAGTTGTTCCGCAAGTTGGCTGGCGTTCATTTTTGCCAACTGAGGAACCTTGGCCAGGGGTCGTCCCTTGGCGGTGATACGCCAGATCCGGCCATGATTCTTGTCACGATCTGGATGACGAAATGACGCCTGGTAGTGCCCGATGATGGGGTTGAACCAGTCGGCGATGTAGAGCGAACCGTCTGGGCCAATGCTGGCGTCGACGGGGCGAAACGCGTTGTGGGATGAGGTGAGGATGGGCTCGAGTGTTTCAAGCTTGTGACCGGCACCATCGACGCCTGGGCGGAGACGGGCGACGTTGCGGGCGAAGTACCCGGCGATAATGAAGTCGCCTTGAAAATCATCGGGCATGTGTGGTGAGTCGACGATCTCAATGATCATCGATTTAATTTTAGTACCGCCGATCTGCATGGCACCGCCCCAATAGCCGCCAGAAATATATTCGGCGGAAATCAGGCCGGGCAGGAGTTCGCTGATTGTGTTGCCGTTGCTCTTGATGAATGGCTCGCCCCAATCGCCAAAGGCGAACCCCCACGGGTTGCCACCGCCGGAAGTGCGGCGATGAGCATGAAGTTGGCGGCGCAGAGGGCGGAACCGCCATGAGCCGTGTTCATCGAGTCGACGAATGCCCCAGGGAGTCTGCACTCTGGAAAAACAATGGAGGCCTTGGCTGAAATACAATTCGCCGCCGGGGCTCCAGGCGAAGGAGTTGATGTTTTGATGCGTGTCACCGGTGCCGAAGCCGGTGAAGATGATTTCTCTTGCGTCGGCTCGGTCATTGTTGTCGGTGTCGCGCACGTGAATCAAATCGTGGCTGTTCCCGATGTAGGCGCCACCGTGGCCAAGCGCAAAGCCGGTTGGCATGTTCAACCCATCGGCGTAGGTGATGATCTTGTCGGCGTGACCGTCGGCATTGGTATCTTCAAGGATGAGAATTTTGTCGTTGGGCGGTTCGCCTGGTTTGAGTTGAGGATATGCCCAGGTACAAAGCACCCAAAGCCGGCCATGTGCGTCCCAACGAAAACAGATCGGATTGGAGATGCCCATCATCTCGTCAGCGAACAGCTTGATCTCTAGCCTCGGATCAATGTTGAACGACTCGAGTTGAGCCTCGACGGAGTTGTCTTTTTCCGGCTTGGAAACCGATAACGGATTTTGCCCGAAGAGCGAAATCGTTGGCAGCGCGAGCAGCGACAGGGCCGTAGTGAGTTGGGCGATGCGACGATGTGCCGATGGTAGGTTCAGGAATACCATTGGGTGAAATTTTCTACCGGCTCACGCTCGGTTCGATATTGATAGGATGGATCGTCGTAGTCGGCGTAGCCAAGTGCCATACCGCAAATAAGCTTCTTCGAATCAGGAATATTGAGAATCTTTCGAATAACATCGGGATACTCCGCCAGGGCGGCTTGGGGGCAGGTCTCTAGGCTAAAGCCGCGAGCCGCGAGCATGACGTTTTGGATGAACATGCCTGCGTCCACCCACGATCCTTTCTCGAGGATGGCGTCGATAAAAAAGAGCAGGGTGACCGGTGAACCAAAGCCGTGGTAGTTTTTCATCCACTGCGCCTTTCTCTTTTCGATATCATTGCGTTTGATGCCAAGTGCGTTGTAGAGGGCATGAGCGCAGGCGCGCTTGCGGGTGATGTACGGTTCCTCGATCTGAGTAGGGTAGTATTCGTAGTCCTGCCTTGCTTTCGCGCCATCTGCACGCAACTTGGCCAAGGCCTTGCCGACTTTCAGCTTGGTTTCGCCGGTGACGATTGCCACATGCCAAGGCTGTGAATTAACGCCGGACGGAGCCCAGCGGGCGCATTCCAGAACATCGCTAATGAGTTCATCCGAAACCGGTTTGTCTAAAAATGTCCGGGTGGATTTTCGGTTTCTAATTGCGTCGGTGACTTCCATTGACTATCCCAATTCGCGATGTCGTGCTTTCAGGGGCAAAAGTAGCAGGATACCAAATGAGTCTCAATGGATAGTTATTCCAGTGGGTTAAGATTCAAATCAGCTGATATGAAAGAAATTTTTATTTACGCGGCATTAATCAGCGCAACATTGATATCTTCGTTGGCGGCGGAGAGGCCTAATGTGCTTTTGATCCTCGTCGATGACTTGAAACCGGCGATGAGGTGTTACGGTGACAATGCCGCCAAGACGCCGAATATGGACGCCTTGGCCAGTCGTGGTATCCGGTTTGACTTGGCATATTGTAACCAGGCTGTCTGTGCGCCGTCGCGGTTCACGCTGATGCTTGGGTCGCATTCGACATCAACCGGCCTGTACGGGCTTGGCAGCCATTTGCGCAAGGCCTATCCCGGTGCCGTCACGATGCCTCAGCATTTCGCCAAACATGGATACCGCACCGAATCGCTTGGCAAAGTGTTCCACATTGGCCATGGCAACCAGGGTGATCCCGAGTCGTTCAGCGTCCCGCATTTTCATGACAAGGTGATCGAGTACCTCGATCCTGAGAGCACCGACGGTGGCAAGCTCACCCGCGAGGAGGCGCTGTTTACAAACCAGAAACTTGGCCAAATCCGTTCGCTGCCACGCGGCGCGGCGTACGAGTCGCCGATGGCAAACGACACTGACTACGCCGACGGCCGTGTTGCCGATGAAACAGTCAAGCGCCTTAAGGCTGCAAAGCAGCGGTTGGCCAAGGATGGCACACCGTTCTTCATCACCGCCGGTTTTGTGCGGCCGCACCTGCCTTTCTCAGCGCCAAAGAAATATTGGGACATACACGATCCAGCCAAACTACCGATGCCGGTGAACAAGGCGTTCCCGAAAGATGCGCCGAAAGTCGCCTTGAAGCGCGGCGGGGAGATCGCGGCATTCAAGCCGGTCCCATCCAATGGCGAGATTGATGAAGAACTTACCCGCAAGCTCATCCACGGCTACTATGCGAGCACCAGCTATGTGGATGCGCAGATTGGCAAAGTGACAAGGGCACTCGAGCAACTGGGCTTGGCCAAGGATACCATCGTTGTCTTGTGGGGTGATCACGGTTGGCACTTGGGCGATTTAAGCATCTGGACCAAGCACACCAACTTTGAGCAGGCCAACCGCATCCCGATTATCATTGTCGCGCCAGGCGTGGCCAAGCCGGGCAGTGTCACCAGCCAACTCGCGGAGACGGTGGATATTTTTCCCACGCTCTCAGAGTTGGTCGGGGTGCCTGCGCCGAGCGGTCCGCAGCCGATTGACGGCGTCAACCTTGTGCCGGTGTTGAAGAACCCGAACGCGCGCGTTCGCGACCACGCCTATCACGCCTACCCGCGCGGGGGCAAACTAGGCAGAGCCATCCGCACGCAGCGTTATCGCTTGGTTGAGTGGAAGAAGCACAGCGACCCGGGATCCGGAGTCGATTACGAACTGTACGACTACAAGACCGATCCGTGGGAAACTCAAAACCAATATGCCGACAGGCCAAAGATCGCAAAAC
>CAJWPV010000022.1 GCA_913045395.1 uncultured Verrucomicrobiota bacterium
TTCTTCGCCTTCCCGTTCCACTGGCTGCGGATGAGGATGCGGTTGCGATAGTTGAACGACTGCGGGCAGGCGACAACCGGCGCAACTTTGTCCTCCGAAAAACCGCCAATGCGCTCGAAAAGCGCCGTGATCTGTTTCTGCTTCATCGCCAACTGCGCCTCGTACGCCATGTGCTGGTATTGGCAGCCGCCGCAGTCACCGAAATAGCTACACTCCGGCTCGATGCGACTTTCTGCCGGTTCGACAACTTTGATGAGGTTGGCACGCGCGAAACTTTTCTTCACCTCGGTGATCTCGGCCTCGACCGTCTCTCCCTCGATCACCAGTGGCACAAACACGACGAATCCATCCACGCGCCCGACCCCCTCACCGCCAAACGCCACGTCGTCAATGCGCACTGTGACCTGTTGGCCTGCCTCTGGCCTGGTGATTTCCTCTTTTGCGGTTGTGGTTGCAGCGTCGCTCAAAACAGTTTCGTGCTTGCCAAATCGCCTGGGGAAAGGCCAAGGCCGGGGCACGTTACCCGTACCGTCGGCCCTGCGAAAGGCTGTTATGAAAAAAGCGCCTACTTTTTGTGGTGCTGCTCGTAATGTTGCCGGAGCAGGTCTTCGCCGAAGTCACGCTTCAAGTCGCGCACGACGCAGTGGACGTGGTTGGCGCCGTTCTGTGTGTTATCGTACTCGATCAGGAAGTCCGGTGCCTGGATTCGGTAGTAGTGTCCCTTGCCCGACTCGAGAGATCCGGCCCAGGCAAAGTGAATCATCTTGAGGTCGAGTCCCTCGAGATGTTTCAACCCCTCTTCGGCCAGGTCGGGGCGGTAGTTGCGCAGGTATTCCTCAATGAGTGTCCAGAGCTGTGTGAACTGTTTTTTGTTCATCTCCGATGCAGCCAGACCAAGCGGCTCGAGTCTCCTGGCCTTCCGGTCGGCCTTGGTAATGATATCCGCTGGGGCTTTCTCGTCGACGACGGCCACCTTGCGCTGCTCGGCATTCAGTGACCTAGCCAGGGCGCGGGCAATTTTCTCCTCCGTGGCGAGCACTTGCAAACCCTTGCGCGGGCCGTCGAGTACCTTGCCAGGGTTGGTGCCAAGAAAGGATGGCGTCAGGCCGCCGACGTGGCCGTCTACCACGGTGAAGCTTAGCGACAAGTGGTGCCCCTCGAAGCGCCAGCCCCAAGTGCCTTTGACGCTTGGCTTGCCAAAGATGCTGATGAAATACCATTTTGGGTCGCGGGCGAAGCGGCCCTTCGGGTTGGCGTCGTGCAGGATCTGTTCGAGGCTCATGATCTGCGCGGTTTTTTGCAGGCCGCGGGCGCTCAACACCGAGGCCAGCAGCGCGTAAGCCATGTGCTGCTGCTCCTGCTGCATCTCGCGGAACGATAGCCCGTGGCGCGGGTGCATCTCTGTCGGGACAAAGTGCCAGCGTGTGCGGTTGGTATCGTCGAGTTGGAACGTTGCTTTGGCTATTTGCTCCGGCTTGAGCGTGGCAAGGAAGGCGTTGGCTGCGTTCGCCATGTCCGCCGCGGTCTGATCCGGGTGGGCGAAGGCGCTGGTCGAGAACACCAGCGTCAGGGCGAAGGTAATAGGCTTGATTAACTGCATGGAGCGCATACGCGAAAGTCGAAGCTATCCCGCTCTAAATGGCAATGCTAAAATGCCTCTCTCGACTTTGCCGGCGGCTCGGGCAATAAAGTGGTTGGTTTCATGGAGTCTGTTTTTGTTGGCATCGAGATTGGCGGGACGAAGATTCAGGTGGTCACCGGAGATGACCAAGCGCAAGTCGTTACCAGGAATCGGTTCAATGCTGACCTAGCCAAGGGCGCGGAAGGCATTCGCGAGCAGATTGCTGCTGCTTTGGTCGACATCGCCAACCGGCAGCAAATCGCCGCCATCGGGGTTGGCTTTGGCGGGCCATTCAATCGCGAAACCGGCCGAACCTGCTGCTCGTACCAAGTCGAGGGCTGGGATGATTTTCCGCTCCGCGACTGGCTGAGCGAACAGGCCGCCGGGGCACTAGTGGCGATCGACAACGACGCCAACACTGCCGCACTGGGCGAGGCACTTGCCGGGGCAGGGCGGGGGTTGAGCCCGGTTTTTTATGTCACGCTGGGCAGCGGCATTGGCGGTGGCTTGGTGATCGACGGCACTATTTATCATGGTGCGTTGCCGACCGAGGCTGAGATTGGCCACGTTCGGCTGAGTCAAGCGGGTGAGACGCTCGAGTCGCGTTGCTCCGGCTGGGCGGTTGATCGGCGGCTCCGCGAGTACGCCGCCGGCAATCCCGCCTCGCACTTGGCCAAGCGGCTCGATGGCGAGGGTGGCGAGGCCAGGCACTTGGCCAAGGCGATGGCCGCCGGCGACGCGGGGGCGATGGCGACCTTTGACGAGACCTGTGGCGAGCTAGCGCTTGGACTGTCGCACGTCGTCCACCTGATCAACCCGGCGGCGATTATCCTCGGCGGCGGTCTATCGCTGATCGGTGAGCCGCTGCGTGTGAGCGTCGAGGCAGCGCTGGGCAGCGCGATCATGGACGTGCTCAAGCCGGGGCCAGAAGTGCGTTTGGCCCAGCTCGGCGAGGACACCGTGCCGGTAGGCGCGCTGTTTTTGGCTTTGAATGCCGGGTGAGTTTAGCGATACTCTGGCCCATGCGCGAATGGATCGCAAACTATATTGAAGCCGAAAAGGCCGCGCTCGATTCGATTCCTATCGAGAAAGTCGAGTCGATTATTCTCAAGTTGAAGGAAGCCCACGCCGAGGGGCGACAGATTTTTCTATTCGGCAACGGTGGCAGTGCCTCCAACGCGTCGCACTTCGCCACCGACCTGGGAAAGGGTTCGTCCGATGTGCTAGGCAAGCGGTTCAAGGTCTTGTCGCTCAACGACAACGTCAGTTGGATGAGCGCCATTGGCAACGACTACTCGTACGAGGACGTTTATCTGCGGCAACTCGAAAACTACGGCCAAGCCGGAGACATCGCGCTGACGATGAGCGTCAGCGGCAGTTCGCCGAACTTGGTGAAAGCCTTCGAGTGGGCCAACGCAAACGGCCTGCACACCATCGCGTTGGTCGGTGGTAAGCGGGGCAAGTTGGCCGAATTGGCCAACGAAACGATCGTGATCGACGACACACACTACGGCCGGGCCGAGGACTGCCAGATGGGCATCGCCCACATGCTCTGCTACGCCTTCATGGAAGTGGATGAGTTGAAGGCGTAATTGTTGGTAAAATCAGACGGGATAGAATTGATACTTGATCCTCAGGTAAACCCCTTATAAGAATCGCCCACGCAATTTTTTGAATTTTAACAGCATTATGTCACGAGCAGTTACTCTTTTTACTGGCCAGTGGGCAGATTTGCCCCTGGAAACGATGGTTAAGAAGGCCAAGGATTTTGGGTACGATGGAGTCGAGTTGGCCTGTTGGGGCGATCACTTTGAAGTGGATAAAGCCGACGCGAATTACTGCAAGGCCAAGCGTGACCTGCTTGAAAAACATGGCATGAAGTGTTTCGCGGTCTCCACTCACTTGGTGGGGCAGGCTGTGTGCGATAATATTGACGAACGCCACAAGCAGATTCTGCCTGATTACATTTACGGTGATGGTGATCCCGAGTCAGTCCGTCAACGTGCGGCTGAAGAAGTCAAAAAAACTGCCACCGCTGCCAAGGACCTTGGCGTCAGTGTCGTAAACGGGTTTACTGGGAGTTCAATATGGCACTTGGTTTACAGTTTTCCACCAAATCTACCCGGTCAAATTGATGCTGGGTTCAAGGACTTTGCTGATCGCTGGGGGCCGATCATGGATGTGTTCCAGGAGAAGGGCATCAAGTATGGTTTGGAGGTTCACCCCACGGAAATCGCCTTTGACATTGCCTCCGCAGAACGTGCTCTGGAAGCGATTGATCACCATCCGGCCTTCGGGTTCAACTACGACCCCAGCCATTTGGGTTATCAGGGCGTTGATTATGTGCAGTTTATCTACAAGTTTGCTGATCGCATTAACCATGTCCATATGAAGGACGCTTTTTGGCATGATCATCTCTGTGACGCTGGAGTTTTTGGTGGGCATACTGACTTTCACAAGCCCAACAGATATTGGGACTTTAAGTCAGTGGGACGGGGGAAGGTTAACTTTGAGCTCATCATACGTGCCCTTAATGACATTGGCTATACTGGTCCATTGTCTGTGGAATGGGAAGACGGGGGCATGGATCGGGAACATGGTGCAAAAGAATCAGCTGAATTCTGCAAGCGCGTAGATTTCCCATCATCGGACATCGTGTTTGACGAACAATTCGATAAAGAAAAACAAGGGTAACTACCAGTAGGCTTTTTGTTAAGCACAACCCATCTAGGGTTGTGCTTTTTTTATCTCAAAAACGCCTCAACTAACTCTCTGGCAGAAGGGCGTTGAGTTGTTTGGTCAGGCGTTTGACGCGGCTGGCTTTGGATTCAGCCAAGTTTTGGCGTTCGAATGGGTCTTTGGCCAGGTTGTATAACTCGGTTTCGCCGGTGCCTTTTGCTTCATCCTGGGTGGCGAGGTTGGCTTTGTACGGGAGGATGACTTTCCAATTGCCATTGATGAGCCAGCGGTAGGTGAGGTTGGCGCTTGGTTTATGGATATCGATGGCGTTGTGAAGGTAGCAGGCGCCGTAGGTGGACTTGCGCTTGGCCAAGGCCTTGTCGTCGAGCAGGTCGATGCCCTGCATCTCACTGGTCGGTTCGAGACCGCAGGCCTTGAGGATGGTCGGGGCGAGGTCGATGCTGTTAGCCAACTCGGGGCGTTCTCCTGGTTGCACTTTGCCAGGCCAGCGGACCATGATCGGCGTGCGGATACCACCGTCGTATTGGGAGCGCTTGGAGCGCGGGGCGTAGCGGCCGTTGTCAGCGCGCTGAATCCAGCCGTTGTCGGTGACGTAGAGGACGATGGTGTCCTTGGTCAGGTTCTTCTCGTCGAGGTGATTGAGTAGTTGGCCGCAAGTTTCGTCGAACCACTCGCACATGGCCCAGTAGCGTGCGATGAACTTTGACTCGGTCTTTTTGGCATACTTGTCAAACAGCCGCTTGGGAGGGTTGTGCGGCGAGTGCGGGAGGAACGGCGCGTACCAGATGAAGAACGGCTTGTCGCCGGCATTGTCGATGAAATCATAAATCGGCTGCAACCCTTCGCGGCCAATTTTCAACCCTTCATCTCCATGGCGGCCCCGGCGCTTGGGGTCGCCGTGGGTCATGCCTTGGGTGAATCCGCCTCGCGAGTGGTGGCCCTGCCACCATTTGCCGGATTGATGGCTGACGTAACCGCGCTTGGCCAAGAGCCGAGGTAGTGTCGGTACGGTGTCTATGAATGAGACGCACTCCTGAACCAGCCGCTGGTATTCGGCGGATTGTTTGCCCTGGGGCGGGATCGGTGGCTCGTTGCCAGTGATCTTGTTTTGGTGCGGATAAAGGCCGGTAATCATCGTGGCCAACGAAGGGCAACATAGGCTTGTCGGCACGTAGCCGCGCTTGAACAGGCGGCTCTGCCTGGCCAAGCGATCGATGTTCGGCGTCTCGATGGCATTGTGCCCCATAAAGCTGTAGTCGGTCCACGCTTGGTCGTCGGAGATGATGAGCACGACGTTCGGCGGCTTGGCGGCGAACGAGCCGGCGGCGAACAGCAGCCAGGCGATCAGAAAAAGGAGCGTACGTTTCACGCCGTTCTGATTAAAGGAATCAGCTGAAAAAGTCAAAACCGAGGTTACTCGGCAAATGGGATTTGCTTTCGCTTGGGGCATCGGATTCACTGGCTGCGATGTTTTCGCACATAGTTATTTTCTGGACTAAACCGGGCGTGGAGGATGCCGAAAAGCGATTGGTTGACGGCTTGCACCAATATTTGCCGGGCATCCCCGGCGTGATCTCGATGCACGTGGGCCGATGCGCCCCGAGTGACCGGCCGGTGGTGGATCAAACTTATCAGGTCGCCCTGAACATCACGTTCAAGAACAAGATCGTGCAGGACGCGTACCAGGCGCATCCGCAGCATGTGGAGTTTGTGGAGAAGGTGTTCAAGCAGGTTTGCGACCGGGTGGTCGTGTACGACTTCGGGGATTTGGAATAGCCGGGAGCAACCACCACAAAAACCCGGCGCATGGATCCGTTCATTTACAACTTCGCTCTTGGCGGGGTGGTCTTTGTCTTTGGCGCGGTGTTGGCGTGGCGTCAGGGCAGCCTGGGCTTGAGCGGAAGGGGTCGTCGCAACCTGTGCCTCGTGCTGGGGGTGTTTAGTTTTTATTTCATCCTCCAGGCGTTCCTCCAATACAAGGCGCCCGGCATGCCGGCGGCGGAGCCGTCCGCGTACAACCCAACGCCAGCCAGCGAGGCGGCGGTCGATCCCAGCAAGAGCTATCGAGGCGCGCCGGTCGATTACGCGATCATGATCGGTTATTTCTTGGTCATCGTGATCATGGGCGTGTTCTTCGGGCGGAAGATGAAATCGACCGACGATTTTTTCTTCGGCGGCCGGAAATTCGCCTGGTGGTTGATTGCGTTCAGCATGATCGCCACCACCATCGGGTCGTACAGCTTCCTGAAATACTCGAGCAAAGGTTACCAGTACGGGCTCTCGAGCACGCAGACCTACAGCAACGACTGGATTTATTTTCCGCTGCTGCTGTTTTGCTGGCTGCCAATTCTATACTTCTCCCGGGTCACGTCGATCCCCGAATATTTCGGTAGGCGTTTCAACTCGAAGGTCCGCTTTTGGGCGACAGTTTGTCTGATGGTGTACATGGTCGGTTACGTTGGCGTGAACCTGTTCACGATGGGCAAGGTGCTGCACCATTTGTTGGGGTGGGATATTATTATTGGTGCGGTGGTCGTGGCGCTGGTGTCCGTGTCATATGTGTCGAGCGGCGGACAGACGAGCGTGATCATGACTGACCTGTTCCAAGGCGTGATGCTGCTCGTCACTGGTTTTTTGATTCTCGGGTTGGGCTTTGCCTATCTCGGCGGCTTCGATGTGTTTTGGGCTAACCTGCCCGGCGACTCGCGGAAGGTGTTTCATAATTTTAACAGCGATCCCGGCTTCCCGAGCGTTGGTATTTTTTGGCAGGACGGCCTGGCCAACTCGATCATGTTCGGATTTTTGCACCAAGGGACGATCATGCGCTACATGTCGGCGCGGTCTTTCAAGGACTGCAAAAAGGCGGTGGTCACGCACCTGGTCGTGCTGATGCCGTTGGCGGCCTGCGTGGTTGGCGGCGCGGGCTGGCTAGCCAAGGCCTTGGCCAATCACGGCGACCTGCCGGGTGACATGGCGGCGGATGATTCGTTTTATGCCGCCACTCAACTCATTAGCCAGCCGGGTATCTTCGGGCTGATTCTCGCCGCTATGATTGCGGCGTTGATGTCCACGGTGGACACGCTGATCACCGCCATCTCCGCCGTGTGGGTGAACGACGTGCATAAGCTATACATTAAAAAGGACATGACCGACCGCCAGGCGCTCATGGTGGCCCGGTTGACGGCGATCGGCGCGACGCTGGTGGGAATTGCCATGGTGCCGGTGTTCATGAATTTTGACTCGATCTACGACGCGCACGGAGCGTTCACGGCGGCGGTGACGCCGCCACTGGTGGTGACGTTCGTGCTGAGCGTGTTTTGGAAACGCTTCACCGCTCCGGCGGCGTTGGCCACGCTGGTGGTCGGCTTGCTTGCGGTTGGCCTGTCGTTTTTCGTGCCGGAAGTGATCACACCGTTCGCGCACGGCGTGCCGATGGGCGAGGCCGGTGATGGGCTTTTCTCCGGCGTGAAGCAGTACAAGTTCATGCGGGCCTGCTACGGGTTGACGATCTGCGCCGTGGTGGGCGTCGTGGTGTCGTTCTTCACCAGGCCGGAGACCAAGTCGCTGGCCGGCTTGGTTTGGGAGAAGGGATACTATCGGTCGCTAAAAATTGATTAATCGGCATGTCCAGGGCGAATTACGTTAAAAAGAAGTTTTATTCGGCTTACAAGAATCTGGAGCGGGCCGTTTACGACGCGGAGAAGCGCCGGTTGCAGGCGGAGTTGCTCAATCTCCAGCGCTGGGCGCTCGAGAACAAAAAACGCATCGCCATCGCCGTCGAGGGCCGCGATGCGGCGGGCAAGGGCGGGACGATCAAGCGATTTGTCGAGTATCTGATGCCGAAGTATCTGCGCGTGGTGGAACTGGGTGTGCCCACCAAGAATGAGTCTCGCAACTGGTTTCGCCGTTATGAGAAGCAGATGCCTCAAAAGGGTGAAATCGTTTTCTTCGACCGTTCGTGGTACAACCGCGCGCTCATCGAGCCGACCATGGGCTACTGCACCGAGCGGCAGTACCGCTACTTTATGAAGCGCGTCGTGCCGTGGGAGGAGCAGCTTATTGCCGACGGGCTGATCCTCATCAAGTTTTACCTGTCGGTGGACCGGGACACGCAATTGTTCCGTTTCAAGGAGCGTATCATCCACCCGCTCAAGTACTGGAAATACTCGAAGAACGACGAGAAAGCCCGGGCCAAGTGGGAGGTGTTCACCAACTACAAGACGCAGATGCTAGAGCGCACGGCATCAGATACCAGCCCGTGGGTCGTTATCAACGCCAACGACAAAATGTACGCGCGCCTGGCCTGTATGCTCTACACCATCTATCATGTCCCGTACGTCGAGAAACAGGCCTTCAAGCCGCTGACTGGCAAGGAACTGCCGGTCAAGTTCCGCATCGAGATCGATGGCGTGCCGTTCAGCAACCTGAGCTACCGACAATACAGCGTCCTTGAGCGCCTCTCCAAGCCGCAGTAGCTGCGCCTGGCCAAGCGCCCGGTTTTGGGTTGGCTCAGTTGAATGGGGGGGGTAATTTTGTCGTCCACGTTTTGACAGTGAATATGGCTATATTTTTTCGCATAACTTTTGCTCGACAGACTTGCCTGGCCGTTGCCGCGGCTTTGGCTGGTTTCGCTTGGCCAGGCGATACGCTTGCTGTTGACAAGAATCCGGGCGCGATCGATTTCGCTCGGGACATACGGCCGTTGCTCAGCGACAATTGTTTCGCCTGCCATGGGCCCGACGCTAAGAAGCGCAAGGCCGACCTTCGGTTCGACACGCGTGAGGGCGCCTTGGCCGATCTAGACGGCACCTCGGCGGTCGTTCCCGGCAAGCCAAACGAGAGTGAATTGGCCAGGCGCATCACGAGTGACGATGAGGACGACCGCATGCCGCCGCCCGACTCGGGCAAGCAACTCGACGATCGGCAAAAGGAACTGCTACGGCAATGGATCGCCCAGGGCGCGGAGTACGATCTGCACTGGGCCTACAAGCCGGTCACTCGTCCCGAGCCGCCCAGCGTCAACAACGGCTCGTTTGTCCGCAACGACATCGACCGGTTCGTGCTGGCGACGATGCAGGACAAGGGCTACGCACCGGCGCGGGAGGCCGATCGCCGCACGCTGATCCGCCGCCTGTCGTTCGACCTCACCGGGCTTCCACCAACGTGGGAGAGAGTGCAGGCGTTTGCCGCCGATCGATCGCCGCGTGCCTTCGAGAAGCTGGTCGACCGTCTGCTGGCTAGTCCGCATTACGGCGAGCGCATGGCGGTATTCTGGCTCGACCTCGTGCGCTATGCCGACACGATGGGCTACCACTCCGACAATGTGCAGACCAAGCCGCTCTACCGAGAGTACGTCATCAATGCCTTCAACGACAATTTGGCGTTCGACCAGTTCACGCGTGAGCAGCTCGCCGGCGACCTGATGCCCGGCGCCACGCGTCGGCAGCTCATCGCCTCCGGCTACAACCGGCTGAACATGACCACGCGCGAGGGCGGCTCTCAGCCCAAGGAATATATCGCCATTTACCTCGGTGACCGCGTGCGCAACGTCTCGGGCGTCTGGATGGCCACCACGCTCGGCTGCACGGAGTGTCACGACCACAAGTTCGACCCGTTCACGTCGCGGGATTTTTACAGCCTTGGCGCATACTTTGCCGACTTGGAGGAGACGCCGGTTGGTCCGCAAAAGTACAAACCGTTGCCGACTGCCATGCAGCAGGCCGAGGTG